>NZ_WNXE01000262.1:1472-2813 GCF_010993615.1 Arhodomonas sp. KWT
GCGATGACCATGGACGACATCCGCGCCCGGGTCCGTGCCCTGCGTGACGTCCTCGATCCGGCCACGGAGCTCGGCATCCACGCCCACCACAACCTCTCGCTGGGGGTGGCCAACTCCATCGCCGCGGTGGAGGAGGGGGTCAACCGCGTGGACGCCAGCCTCACCGGCATGGGCGCCGGCGCGGGCAACGCGCCGCTGGAGGTCTTCATCGCCGCCGCCGACCGCATGGGCTGGGCGCACGGGTGCGATCTCTACACGCTCATGGATGCCGCCGACGACATCGTCCGGCCGCTGCAGGACCGCCCGGTGCGCGTCGACCGCGAGACCCTGGCGCTTGGCTACGCGGGCGTGTACTCGAGCTTCCTGCGCCACGCCGAGTCGGCCGCGGAGCGCTATGGGCTGAAGACCGCGGATATCCTCGTGGAGCTCGGCCGGCGGCGGATGGTTGGCGGCCAGGAGGACATGATCGTCGACGTCGCCCTGGACATGGCCCGTGCCCGCGAGCAGTCCGCCGGGGCCGGCACCGCCGTGATGGAGGGCGAGGCATGAGCACGCTGAGCAGCGAGCAGATCGAGGCGCTCTCCGAGCACCTGGACGCCGCCGAGGTCCAGGCCCGCGCGGTGCCCAAGATCACCGACGACTACCCGGACATGGATTTCGAGGACGCCTACGCCGTGCAGTGGGCGACCCGGCGGCGCAAGGCCGCCCGCGGCGACCGGATGGTGGGCATGAAGATGGGCCTCACCTCCCACGCCAAGATGCGCCAGATGGGCGTGGAGGAGCCGATCTACGGCTTCCTCGCGGACTACTTCCAGCAGCCCGAGGGTGCGGCCATCGACACCGGCTCGCTCATCCACCCGCGGGTGGAGGCGGAGATCGCCTTCGTCACCCGCGAGGCGCTGGGCGGGCCCGGCTGCCACGTCGGCCAGGTCCTCGCCGCCACCGACTTCGTGGTGCCGGCGGTGGAGATCATCGACAGCCGCTACGAGAACTTCCGCTTCGACCTGCCCAGCGTCATCGCGGACAACGCCTCGTCGTCCCGGTTCGTCACCGGCTCGGCGGCGGCCCCGGCGGAGGCACTGGACCTGCGCACCCTGGGCGTGGTGCTGGAGAAGAACGGCGAGGTCGTGGGCGTCGGCGCCGGTGCGGCGGTGGTCAACCACCCGGCCGCGAGCATCGCGCTGCTCGCGAACATGCTCGCCAGCCGCAACGAGGTCATCCCCGCGGGCAGCCTGATCCTCTCCGGGGGCATCACCGCGGCGGTGGCCGTGGAGGCCGGCGACAGCGTCACGCTCCGGGCCCAGGGGCTCGGCAGCGTGAGCCTGCGTTTCGAGTGATTCC
>NZ_WNXE01000263.1:0-2806 GCF_010993615.1 Arhodomonas sp. KWT
CTTCGTCACGGTAACGGGACGGCGCTGCCATGACCTCTCCTCCATTGGTCTGACCAATGCACCATAGCAGACCGGGGAGCCGAAAGGAAAACGCCCGTGCATTGGGCACGGGCGTTGGCGGCGGCTTCGGGAGGCGGCCCCGTCAGCCGGGCCGCCGGCGGGTCATTTGCGGACCCACTTGCCGCTGTCGTTCTGGTAGTACCAGCCGTTGCGGGCGTTGCGCACCCAGCGCTCGGCGAAGACCCCGCGGATGCGCTGCTCCCATTCGGGGTGATCGTTGGCGACGGCGATCTCCCGGTACAGGGCGTTGCGGTCCGCGTTCTCGGCGGAGACGAGCTGGCGGACGCTGCCCCGCGCGGCGAGCGGCACGCTGTTGAGGTCACGCACCGCGACCAGGGCGTCCTGGGTGAGCCCGACGGCACCGGACTCGTAGTACGGGCGCAGCCGGGCGAAGCGGTTCTCCATGCTCGCGGTCAGGCGTTTGACCGCGGGTGAGGAGATGTCGATGCGGGGTTCCTGGGCGTGGGCGGGGGAGATCACCGTGTCGAGCAGGCGTATCGCCAGGGGGCGTTCCGCTCCGGGGGCACGCCCCTGGGTGTCGTCGCCCCCGGGGGCCTGCTCGCGCGTCGGCGGGGCGCCGTCCTCCGGACCCCAGACGTCCTTGATGATGCGGTCGGCGGCCTTCTCCGCGGCGACCGCCGGGAAGTACACATTGATGGTCACACAGGCGGCGAGCAGCATGAACAGCGGCACGAGGCCCAGGCGCTTGATCGCGGTCACGGCGGGTCTCCTTCGTCGTCGTGGCGTCGGGTCTACTCTACCACCGGTGCGCCGCCGGCGGTCACGCCTGCGAGCTGGCGGATGAAGGTCGACCAGCTGACCCGGTCGACGTGCCCGATCACGTCCACGCGGGGGACGCTCGCACCCTCGACGATGTAGTAGCCGTTCTCCGCCGGGCCGACACCCCGCATCAGGCATACATCGCCGGAGAGGCGGCAGCCGAGCCCCAGGCGGGCGTAGCCGAAGGCGTCGAACACGCTGAGCAGCCCGCGGGAGAGGGCGCCGGCCGCACCGCTGCCGCCGATGCTCGACAGCGCCTCGATCGCCCGCTGACTGATCCGGTGGGGCACCGGGTCGTCCACCGGCGTGTGGAACCAGGCGTCGAAGGCGGCAGGCTGCCAGCCCACCAGGCGCAGCCCGGTGACGCGGCCCTCCAGCGTGCCGGTGATGCGGCCGAACTCGAACGCCGTCGTCAGCGTCTCCAGGTCCAGGCCCTGTGCCGTCATCTCCCCCGTGAGCCGCGGTGCCACACCGAAGGGGTCGGAGAGTACCAGGTCCTGGAGGCGGATGAGGCCCTTGAAGGCCTCGATGCGCAGGGTCCCGGCGACGCTCGCGGTGCCGTTGGCGTAGCGCAGGGTCGGCAGCTCGCCGGAGAGGGTGCCGCCGAACCGCGGCCAGCCCAGGGCCTGGGTCACCGGGCCAAGGCTGATGGGGGTCACCCGCGCGTCCAGGGCGGCGGCGGGGTTATCGCCGGCGAGCCCGGACAGCGCGAGCCGCTCCACCGCCAGCGCGCCGTCCGCGATGGGGACGCGCAGGGGCGCAAGGAGCCTGCCGCCATCGCCGTGGAGCAGGGCCCGCGCGTCGAACGCCCCGACCGGGACGCCGTGGAGGCTGCCCCCCTGCACGCTCAGGCGGCTCGCCGCAGGCGCGTCGAGGTCGCCGGCCCGCCAGTCCAGCCGGGCCTCGAGCCCGTTGAGCCGGTAGTCGGCACCGTCGAGACCGAGGCCGGTGAGGCGCAGGTTCACGCTCCGGAACGCCCCGTCGGCGAACGCCGCGCGAAGCGTGGCGGTGCCGTCACCGCCCACCTCGGGGAGGCCGCCGCCGGTGAGGAACGGGCGGGCATAGGTGGTGTAGGCCGCCGGCAGGCTCAGGGTCAACGGCGTGACGCCCGCGGCGACGATGCCCCGGCCGCTCTCCCAGGTAAGGGTGCCCTGACCGCTGACGAGGCCGGGCTGGTCTACGCGCAGCCGGGAGAGATGGACGCTGTCGAGGGTCTCGGGGACAGTGAGGTCGGTTCGCAGGGTCAGTGGGTGGGCGGCGAGGTCCACGAAGACCGGGTCGCTGTAGACCTGCCCGCCGTCGAGCGCCGCCTCCGTCTGGCCGAACCAGTCGCCGTCGCCGCCGCGTGCCGCCCAGGACAGGCGGCCCGCCACGCCCTCGGCGGCCTGCAGGCCGCTCGCGCTGCCGCCGGACAGCCCGTCCAGCACGATCTCGCCGGCGGTGCGCAGTACACCGGCGGCGTCGCCGGAGAAGGTCGCGTTGACCGAGACGGTGCCGCCGCCGGCCTGCCAGCCACGAACCGCATCGCCGGCGAGGGCGAGAATGGCGCCCGGTGCCAGGCCGTTGCCCTGGGCGTTCACCCGCCAGCCGCCCGGCCCGTAGTGTGCCGCGACCCGAAGGCCGGAGCCGCCGACCGGGAGCGAGGGCAGGGTGACGTCCAGCGTGCCGGCGTCCCGGCGCCAGGTGACCGCCGCGTCGGCCGTGACAGTGCCGACCGGTGCCCAGGTGGCGCCCAGCCGGGCGCCGGGACAGGTGAGGCGGCCTGCATCCAGCCGCGCTGCCGGACAGTCGATCCGGACATCCGTGAGCGGTGGCCGGTCCCCGGGCAGGTCGAGGCGGTCGATGATCACGGTCAGGGTGCCGCCGGCCAACCCGTGGCTCAGCCGTGCCCCGTGGACGACGGCGCCGCCCACGGCCGCGCGGCCGACGTCGACGGCGAACGTCTCGACGGCGCTGCTGACGGTGG
>NZ_WNXE01000264.1:0-2803 GCF_010993615.1 Arhodomonas sp. KWT
GCAGAGAGTCGCATGAGCAACCATTTCGATCTGATCTGTATCGGCGGCGGCAGCGGCGGTATCGCCACCGCGCGCCGCGCCGCGAGCTACGGGGCGAACTGCGCGGTGGTCGAGCGCGAGCGCCTCGGCGGCACCTGCGTGAACGTGGGCTGCGTGCCCAAGAAGGTGATGTGGAACGCCGCCAATGCCGCGGATACGCTCCGCCATGCCGGGGACTACGGCTTCGACGTCACCGTCAACGGCCTGGACTGGGGCGCGCTGGTGGCCCACCGCGAGGCCTACATCCAGCGGCTGAACGGCATCTACGCCCGCAACCTGGACAACTCCGACGTCGCGGTGCTGCGGGGCGAGGCGCGTTTCGTCGACCCGCACACCATCGAGGTGCGTGGCGAGCGCTACACCGCGGACCGCTTCGTCATCGCCGTGGGCGGTACGCCGATGTATCCGGACATCCCCGGCGCGGAGCTGGGGATCGACTCCAACGGCTTCTTCGAGCTCACCGCCTGCCCGGACGAGGTCGCCGTGGTCGGTGCCGGCTACATCGCCGTGGAGCTCGCGGGCGTGCTCCACCAGCTCGGGGCGCGGGTGCGCCTGGTGGTGCGCCGGGACTCGCCGCTGCGCACGTTCGACCCGATCATCCGCGAGGCCTACCTGGAGGCGGCGGCCGCCGACGGCATAGAGGTGGTGAACCACTTCGTGCCCGCGCGCCTGGAGCGCCGGCGCGAGGCGCTGTCGCTGCACGCCGAGGACGGCCGTCACCTGGACGGCCTCGACGAGGTCGTCTGGGCCATCGGCCGGGAGCCGGCCACCGCGGCGCTGCGCCCCGCCGCCGGCGGCGTCGAGGTCCGCGCCGACGGCAGCATCCCGGTGGATGATTACCAGGCCACCAACGTGCATCACATCTGTGCCCTGGGTGACGTCACCGGCAACGCCTTCCCCCTCACCCCGGTGGCCATCGCCGCCGGCCGGCGTCTTGCCGACCGGATCTGGGGCGGACAGCCGGGGCGCCACCTCGCCTATGAGACGATCCCCACGGTGGTGTTCACCCACCCGCCCATCGGCACCGTCGGCCTGACCGAGGACCAGGCCCGGGCGGAGTATGGCGACGAGGCGGTGACGGTGCACAGCACGCGGTTCGTGCCCATGGAGTATGCCCTCGCCGATGCCGCGGCCAAGCGCCGCAGCGCGATGAAGCTGGTCTGCGTCGGCGACGCCCGCCAGGTGGTAGGCGTGCACCTGTTCGGCCTGGGGGCGGACGAGATGCTCCAGGGCTTCGCCGTGGCGGTGCGCATGGGGGCGACCAAGGCGGATCTCGACGACACCGTGGCCATCCATCCCACCAGTGCCGAGGAAGTGGTCACCATGGCCTGAGGCCGCGATGGGCGGTATCTTGCGGCCCATGGGCGCACGGAGGGCGGGGGAGCGTCCCCGAGCGTGCCGCAGCCAGGGAGCGAGGACATGATTCGACCGTTCGACGAGAAGTGGCCGCGCATCGCCGACAGCGCGTGGATCGACGAGAGCGCCGTGATCATCGGCGACGTGACCGTCGGTAACGACGTCTCGGTGTGGCCCACCGCCGTGATCCGCGGCGACGTCAACCGCATCGCCATCGGGGATCGCAGCAACGTCCAGGACGGTACCGTGATACACGTCGCCCATGACGGGCCCTACAGCCCCGGCGGTTTCCCCACCGTGGTCGGCGAGGACGTCACCATCGGCCACCGCGCCGTGGTCCACGCCTGCACCGTGGGCAGCCGGGTGCTCGTGGGCATGGGCGCGATCATCATGGACGGTGCCGTGGTCGAGGACGACTGCATCATCGCCGCGGGCACGCTGGTGCCGCCGGGCCGGCGCCTGGATGCCGGCTACCTCTACGTGGGCTCGCCGGCCAAGGCGGCGCGCGAGCTCAGCGCCGGGGAGCGCGAGCAGCTCGTCTACTCCGCCCATCACTACGTCCGGGTGAAAGAGAAGCACGAGGGGCGGCGCTGATGGCACGTCAGGCCCTGACCCTCGCCGGGACCACGGTGCACCCCGGCGAGCGGCGCACCATCGATATCCCGGCGGCGCTGCTCTACACCCACGCGCCGGTGACGCTGCCGGTGCAGGTCATCCACGGCCGGCGTGACGGCCCGGTGCTGCTGGTCAACGCCGCCATCCACGGCGACGAGATCAACGGCGTGGAGATCATCCGCCGGCTGCTCCAGCTGCCGGTCCTGCGGCGCCTGCGCGGCACGCTGCTGGCCGTGCCCATCGTCAACGTCTTCGGCTTCACCGACCGCTCGCGCTATCTCCCGGACCGGCGCGATCTCAACCGTGCCTTCCCGGGCAGCGAGCGCGGCTCGCTCGCCGGCCGCCTGGCGAACCTCTTCCGCACGGAGATCCTCAGCCACGCCAGCCATGTCATCGACCTGCACACCGCGGCGATCCACCGCGAGAACCTGCCCCAGATCCGCGCCAACCTGGACGAACCGGACTGCGCCGCGATGGCCAAGGCCTTCGCCACGCCGGTCGTCGTCAACACCCCGCTGATCGAGGGCAGCCTGCGCAAGACCTGCAGCGACGAGGGCCGGCCGGTGATCACCTACGAGGCCGGCGAGGCACTGCGTTTCGACGAGTCCTCGATCAAGGCCGGCGTGCAGGGCGTGCTCCAGGTCATGTGGCACCTCGGCATGGTCGCCGCCAGCCGCGTGCGCCGGCGCCCGCGCAACAGCTACGCCGCCAACAATAGCAGCTGGACCCGGGCCGAGCAGGACGGCATGTTCCGCGCGATCGTCCCCCTGGGCGAGTACGTGGAGGAGGGCCA
>NZ_WNXE01000265.1:0-2801 GCF_010993615.1 Arhodomonas sp. KWT
GTCGAGGAGCAGGCGGGCCAGCTCCAGTGGGTGCTCGACGCGGATGCAGCCATGGCTGAACGCGCGCCGGGGGCGGTTGAACAGCGCCCGGGCCGGGGTGTCGTGGAGATAGACCGCGTAGGGGTTGGGGAAGCGGAATACCACCCGCCCCAGGGCGTTGTCCGCTCCCGCCTTCTGGCGCAGCACCACTGCGGGCGGATCGCTCCAGTCGATCGCCGCCGGGTCCAGCGCCCGACCCTCCGGGGTGAGGACCTGCAGGTGCTCGCGGGCGAGGTAGCCGGGGTCCCGGCGGATGCGGGGCAGCAGCTCACGCCAGGTGATCGACGCGGGCACCGTCCAGGTCGGGTTGAGCGTCAGATGCGTGATCTCAGAGCGCAGCGTCGGCGTGCGCCGGTAGGGCGTGCCGACGACGATACGCGTGTGCCACGGCTTATGATCCGGGCGGTAGTAGGTGAGCCGGTAGCCGGCGATGTCCACCAGCACGAACGAGCGCGGCAGGCCGTGGAGCAGCCAGCGTGCGCGCTCCAGGTTTACCCGGATCTGGTCGATGCGGGCGTCCACGCTGACGTTGAGCGCCGTCCGCGTGGCGGCGCCGACGACACCGTCCACCTCCAGGTAATGATGGCGCTGGAAATGCCGCACCGCCCCGGCCAGGGCGTCGTCGTAGAGTGCCGGGGCCGCGCTGTCCCCCACTGGTGCGCCGGTGACCGCGAGTCGCCGGCGGAGCACGGCGACCGCCGGGGCCCGGTCCCCGGGGTGCAGCGCGGTGTCCAGCGGTGGCAGGGATGGCCAGCCGCCGGTGTCGCGGATCCGGCGATAGTGCGCGAGCGCCGTGCGCAGCCGGCGATAGGGGGCGTAGTCCGGCCGGGCCCGGGCAAAGGCGGTCTCGAAGTCCAGGGCGTCGACGTCGTCGGAGAGAGCGGCCACGTCGGGCGAGAAGGGCGGGAGGGGGACGTCCCAGTCCGCCTCCAGCGAGGCGGGGTCGACCTTGCCGCGGTCCAGGTGACGGAGCGCAGTGAGCAGCAGCCGGGTGACGGCGATATCGAAGCGCGCGCGTTCGTCTACCGGCCCCTCCCCGGCGTAGGCCTGGTGGTGGGCCGCGACGAGCCGGTCAGCGGCGTAATCCGCAGGCCTCAGGCCGTCGCCCGCCAGGGTGTCGAGTGCGGTCGTGAATGCGGTTACGGCCTCGGGCCGTCGCCAGGCCGGACGAAAGTCCCGGACGGCATAGAACGCCTCGACCCGGGGCGTCAGGTCGCCGGAGGCCGGTGGAGACGGGGCGTCCAGCAGAGTCTGTAGCCGATCGCCGACCGGGTCCCCGGCCGCGTCCGCCAAGGCGGCTTTACCGCCGGTAACGAGCCCGGCGATCAGTACGATGGTTGCGGCGATCCGACCTGTGCGCACGGTCAACTTCCCCCTCCGGATCCGCCTGCGGTTGTGACCGTCGCCCGTTTCGCGATAATGGAGCCGTCTGCGGCGACCTGTGGACGGTTCGTTCCAGCAGCGTAGCCGCTCGTGCTGTCACGGAGGAAGACCGAGACGTGCCCTTTCTTCAAAGAATGCTTCCGCCCCGGCGGTATCGCCTTGCCGGGGTCGCGCTGGCCGTGCTGATGCTCGCCGGCGCCGTCCAGGCCGCTCCCCTGGCCGATACCCTCAAGCAGCTCGCCCCCGGGGCCGATCCCCGGGCCCTGTCGCTGGCTGCCGAGGCCATGAGTTGCGCCGTGCAGCGCGGCCAGCCCGCGGCCGGCCGTCTCGCGGTGATCGACTACTCCCTCCCGTCGACGAAACGGCGCCTCTGGGTGTTCGATCTCGACGACCGCCGGCTGCTGTTCCGCGAGTGGGTCGCCCACGGCCAGGCCACCGGCGGCAATCGCGCCGAGCACTTCTCCAATGTGCCCGAGAGCCACGCGTCCAGCCTCGGCCTGTACCGCACCCTCAACAGCTACCATGGCCGCAACGGCTATTCCCTGCGCCTGAAGGGCCTGGAGCCCGGGGTCAACGACCACGCCTACAGCCGGGCCATTGTCGTCCACGGGGCGGACTACGCCACCCCGGCGTTCATCCGCCGGGTCGGACGACTGGGGCGCAGCTACGGCTGCCCGGCGGTGCGCCCGGCGGTGGCCGAGCCCTTGATCGACAGCATCAAGGGCGGGCAGTACCTGTTCGCGTACTACCCGCAGGCGAGCTGGATCCAGCACTCCCGCTATCTCGGCTGCGGCGGCGGGGAGTCGCCGGGGCTGATGGCGGACGCCCACTGAGGGGCGCCCGGTGCGCGACGGCTCCCCGCCGCCGCGCGCCGGGCGTCAGAAGTTGAGGCCGAGCCACTCGCGGACCTGCTCGTGCATGTCCCCCTCGAACTGGGACCGGGGGCCCTCGGCGGTGACCTCGCCGAGGGTCAGCACGTAGGTATAGTCCGACAGCTCGATGACCTTGCGGATGTTGTGGTCGACGAGCAGTATCGCCATGCCCTCGTCCGCGAACTGCCGTATCCAGCCGAACACCTCGCCGGCGATCTTCGGCGAGAGCCCGATGCTCGGCTCGTCGATGAGGCACAGCCGGGGCCGGAGCATGTGGGCCTTGGCGAATTCCACCATCTTCTGCTGGCCGCCGCTCAGCGATCCGGCATCGGCGCGGAGCTTGCCGTGGATCTCGGGGAAGCGCTCCAGGGTGCGCTCCAGGGCGTCGTCGCTGGACAGCCCGGCGCGGCGGGCGGCGCGCAGGGGCAGTCGGAGGTTGTCCTCGACGCTGAGGTGGGGGAAGAGGCTCGACTCCTGCGGGATCAGGCTGATGCCGCGCCGGAGCAG
>NZ_WNXE01000266.1:0-2790 GCF_010993615.1 Arhodomonas sp. KWT
GGCAGCCTCACCGACGAGGAGATCGGTGCCCTGGGCACCGCGCGGGCACCCGGTGACGTGACCATCGAGCACGACGACGACGGCGATATCGCCGCCCTGGTGGTGAACCAGACCATCCCCATGTACGTGGACGCCGGTGGCCGCTTCGATATCGCCGCCGGCGGCTCCGCCTATATCCAGGCGCTCAGCAACATCCGCGTCGGGACCGTCGACGTGGGGGATGACGCCCGGCTCCTGGCCAACGACAGTATCACCGTGGCCGACAGCGCGCCGGGCACGGTCACCGTCGGCGGCGACATCACCCTCGGTGCCTCCAACGGCTCGATCGGCGACGCCGACGGTGCCCCGCTGGCGCTGGATGTCGCGGGGACCCTCGGCGGTGTCTCCTCCTCCGGGGATGTGGCGCTGGAGTGGCTCACCGGCGACTTCGGCGTCGGCCGCGTGATCGTGGACGGCAGCGTCTACCTGGACGCCGTTGCGGGAGATCTCTACCGCACCGTCGCCGACCTCAACGTCAGCGGCCAGTCGGTGACGCTCAAGGCGGACGGCGCCATCGGCGGGGCGGGGGCGCCCATCGACGTCCGTCTCACCGGCGTGGACGGTACCCTGGGTGCCGACAGCGGCGGCGACGCCTGGCTGACCAGCCCGGATTCCCTGACCCTCGGTGACGGGGAGATCGGCGGTGCCCTTACCCTGCGCGGTGACGCCGCGGTGGATGTCGCCGCCGATGCCCGTTTCGTCGTCGACGGGCATTTCGGGCTCACCGCCGCCTCCACCACCGTTGGCAGGGACGGCGGGTTCACGGCCTGGGAGGAGGCCGATTTCAATCTGGGCGACGGCGATCTGACCTTCCTGGAAGACGGCGGCATGACTGCCTGGGGCGACCTCAGCGTGGTCGCCGGCGACCTGAGCCTGCACCAGGACGCGAGCATTTCCGTGCCCGGTGCGACGGCCACCGTCACCACCGGTGACTGGCATTTCGGGGAGGACACCGCGTTCTATTCAGATGGGCTGACCGCCCACATGGACAGCCTGACCATGGCGGCCGGCAGCCGGCTCAACGGTGATGACGGCGTGACCCTCCGGGTGGACGGCGACGCCCGCGTCGCGACCATCGACGTGGAAAACGACGCAATCCTCGCGCTGGACGTCACCGGCGACATCACCGCCATTGCCGGCGATACCCCCAACCTCGTGACCTGGTCCGGCGGCAGGGTCGACGTGGACGCCGGCGGGGCCATCGGCACGGCGGACACGGCCCTCGCGATCAACGCGCCGACCTTCGAGCGCATCGATGCCGGGGGCGGGGATGCGTACCTGACCTGGGCGTCCGATACCACCGGCGGGCGCATCGAGGCCGCCGGGACGGTGACGCTCAACGGCGATCAGGCCGTCGATGCCGATACCGTGACGGCCCGCACGGGGGAGGTGACCGCCGATCTCGGCGCGTTCACCGCGGGGACCGTGAGCGCCGGTGATGCGGTGACCCTGACCACCGCGCGGGGGCTTGATATCGGCACGGCGCATGCCGCCACCTCGCTGACTGCGGATAACGCCGACGGCGTCTTCGCGCTGGACGAGGCGGTGGCGGATGCCGCGGTACTCGGGAACACCGGTGGCGACATGAATCTGGGGACGGTGACGACCCGGACGGCCGGGCTGAACGTCGCCATCGCCGGGGGACAGCTGGATGCCGCAACCCTCGATGCCGCCACAGGGCTCACCGTGACCGGCACCGGGGGCAGCGATATCACCATTGAAGACGCCCGGAGCGGCGGCGCGGCGACCCTCGCCAATAACGTCGGCGGGGCAGCGGGCGGCGCGCTGAGCGTGGACAGGATCGTCTCCGGCGGCGTGCTCGCGATGGACAACGCCCAAGGCGTCTTCACCCTCGATTACGCCGAGGCAGGCGCCGGCGCGGCGCCGGCCGATCCCTGGGGCGTGCGGCTCACCAACACCGGCGGTGCCATGACCCTCGGCAAGGTGATCAGCCGGGGCCACGGCCTGCAGGCAACGGTGACCGGCGGCGACCTCAAGGCCGGGACGCTGGACGCCGGCGGCCGGCTGGACGTCACGGGCAGCGGCCGGGGTGATGTCACCATCGACCACGCCTTCAGCGCTACCGCGGCCACGGTGGAGAACACCCGCGGGGTGCTGACGCTGGGCGAGGTCGTGACCGCCACCGCCCTGACCGCCGGCAACGAGCACGGTGCTTTCCGCGTGGACACCGCCGAGGCCGGCACGTCCGCGACCCTGACCGGCACCGATGGACCCGTGACGCTGGGCACGGTGACCACCGGTACCGATCAGCAGGACGACAACCCGGCCGGCCTGGCGGTCACCGTGACCGGCGGCGACCTCGACGCGGGGATGCTGAATGCCGGCAGCCGGCTGGATGTGACCGGCGAGGGGCAGGGCGATCTGGCCGTCGTCCGTGCCCGCAGTGGTACCACCATGACCATCGATAACCGCGGTGCCGGGGAGATCGCCTTCGGCGAGGCGGGCGACAGCGGCTGGGCGCTGGATGCCGGCGGGACGCTCGACGTCACCGCCGTCGACGGTATAGCCGGCACCGGTGCCCGTGCCGGCGACAGCGTGACCGTGAATGGCGGACGCATCGACGCCGGCCGGCTGCGCAGCGTGTACGCCCCCGTGATCGTCAGCGCGGGCGGTGACGTCACCGTCGGCGAGGCGGTGGCCGAGGCCGGTCCGTTGAGCGTGACGAGCACCGCGGGCGACCTGCTGGTGGGCACGGCCTACGCGGGCACCACCGCGGATTTCCGCACCGGG
>NZ_WNXE01000267.1:0-2766 GCF_010993615.1 Arhodomonas sp. KWT
ATGCCCGATATCGTGCTCGCGGTGCTGCTGGTGGGTGTCGCCGCGGTCTTGAGGCTGACGCTACCGGCGTGGTGGACAGCCGCCTCGCTGCTGTGGTCGCTCGCCTACACCATTGCGCTGGTGCATCTGCTGCGTCTCAACGGGGCTGCGGACCGTGCTCGGCGGTCGTGCTGATTCATCCGCGTCCCGGGTGTGCCCGTCTGCGGGGCCACGTCGCTGCATGTCCCTGTCCCTGACCGTCGAACGACGGTGCGGGCGACGCCCGCGTCAGTGCGGCGTGATCCTGACCGTCGCCGGGCGGGCACGCTCCACGGTCATCGCTGCGAGGTAGAGGCCGGCCCCGCGTACTTCGTCCGGTAGGCGTCGTGGATGCGGTCGTTGACGGCCCCGGTGACGGGCTCGAACGCGACCTCCAGCGTCATCACGCCTAGTGGTGCCAGCGCCCTGCCGCAGGGCGTCCGGGGGGCGCGAGCCCGGGGGATGCCCGCGGCGTCTTCCCGGATGCGGTTGGGGCAGCCGGCCCGCCGCGGTCGGGACCGGTCCTTCCGTGGACGGCCCCCGGGGCGCGCCCGCTTTCGCGGGGTGGCGCTTTCACTCCAGCGAGTCGACCGCGGACTCGTATTCCTCGCCGGTGACCTTCTCCAGCCAGTGAACGGGCGTGCCGTTGAGCGATTCCTGGATGGCGACGTGGGTCATGGCGGTGTTCGGCATGGCGCCATGCCAGTGCTTCTCGTTCGGCGGGCACTGGATCACGTCGCCGGGGCGGATCGTCCTCGCCGGCTCACCCTCGCACTTCACGACGCCGCAGCCGGCCGTGACGATCAGGGTCTGGCCGAGGGGGTGCGTGTGCCACGCGGTTCGGGCGCCGGGCTCGAAGGTCACGCTCGCGCCGGAGGCACGCGCCGGCTCGGGGGACTGGAAGAGTGGGTCGATGCGTACACTGCCGGTGAAGTACTCGGCCGGCCCCGCGCTGGAGGGCCGCGAGCCGCTGCGGTGGATCTCGTGCATGGTCATTGCTCCTTCGGTCGGTTGCCCCGTCCGGGGCAGGGGATACGGTTACTCGGTCTCTCAGGGGCTGCGGCGCAGACCGGTTGTGCGGTCCCGCGGCGGCGGGTCAGGGACCGCCCGCCGTCGCGGACACGCCTCCGCCCGCTGTCCGCTCAAGGTGTCCCCGTCATCCTCACAGGGGCTGCACGGTTGGCCGGAAGACGATCTCGTTGACGTCGACGTCTCCGGGTTCGTTCACCGCGAACGCCACCATGCGGGCGAAGCTGTCGGCCGGAATGGCGATCTGGTCGACGAGTTCCTGGGTCTGTTCGCGCACGTCTTTCTCGCTGATCCGCTCGATCAGCTCCGTGGCAACCGCCCCGGGTGAGATGACGGTGGTGCGGATGTTGTAGGGCTTGACCTCCTGGCGGAGCCCTTCCGAGAGCGCACCGACGCCGAACTTGGTCGCGCAGTACACGGCCGCGCCGGGGCCCACCTTGTGGCCGTAGACCGAGGAGACGTTGATGATGTGGCCGGACATCTGCTCCTTCATGTAGGGCAGGGCGGCGCCGATGCCGTACAGGGTGCCCTTGAGGTTGACGTCGACCATCCGGTCCCACTCGTCGGTCCTGAGCCGTTCGAGCGGCGAGAGCGGCATCAGTCCGGCGTTGTTCAGCAGGACGTCGACCCTGCCGAAGGTCTGCACGGCGGTGTCGACCAGCTTCTGCACCTGTGCGCTGTCGGTGACGTCGGTCTCCACGGCCTTGGCCTTGTGTCCGGCGGCCGTCAGCTCCTTCTCGAGTGCGGTAAGGCGCTCCATGCGGCGTGCGCCCAGCACGACCGCGGCGCCCTGCTCGGCGAGATGGCGGGCGGTCGCAGCGCCGTTGCCGCTGCTTGCGCCCGTGATTACGACGACCTTGCCTTCAATGTTGTCGGTCATATCGGGGTACTCCCTTGGCGGTGTTCTGGATGATTCGATGGCCGCTCTTCGCCGTGTTGCGCTGAACCCAGGGCCTCACTGTTCGGGGCCGATCAGCTCGATCCGGGCGTCGAGCGGCCCTTTGGCCTTGAGGGGGGACATGTCCCCCTCGATCCGGCCGAGTCGCACCAGCCCCCTTGCGTAGCCGAAATCGCGGTAGAAGAGGGCCAGGTTGCCCCAGGGGGCGTAGTAGGTGACGTCGCCCACCTCGGGTTCCACTCCGTCGGGGGCGTCGTCCGTCGCCAGCGGGGACGGCAGGTCCGCGACCTTCTCCGTGGCGTGGAAGTCCTCGAGGGTGAGTTCGAGGGGGAGCATGGCCGCGAAATCGCGCGCCGCCGGCGTGTCTTCCAGGCGCGCCACCAGCTCCGCGCCCTCGACCGAGATGCGTATCCTCATGGTGTCCTCCGTTTGACCGGATCGAACGGTTTCGCCGTGTGCCATGCACGCACCGAGCAGGGCGACGACGCCGATGGCGGTTCGGACAAAACGCTTGCGGGCCGCTGTCGCCCCGGGTGGATGCGCTCGACGCTCAGGGCGTGGCTCATTGCGAGGCCCGAACGCCGGATGCAGAGCCCGGGCCGGGCGGACCGTTTTGCCGTCTCCCGGTCGCCCGATCGGTACCGGTTCGATGAGGGTGCCCATGGCATCGATCTCTTTCAGGCCGGTGACCACGGGCACGTCGACGCGGATTCCAAGTCGGGTGCACTTGCCCAGCTCAATCGCGCGCGATCTCGTGTCGCAGCCAGATCACGCCGCCCGACAGGGTCTGGCAGGAGAGCAGGCGCAGGTGTTGCCCCTCC
>NZ_WNXE01000268.1:0-2749 GCF_010993615.1 Arhodomonas sp. KWT
TCAGCGCGATCACGTCGTGCCCGTGCGAGGGATCGACGAAGTCGACGTAGGCCTCATCGATCACCAGCACGCCGGCGAGGCTGCGTGCCAGCGTGGCGATGGCGTCCGGGTCCAGCAGCGTGCCGGACGGGGCATGCGGGTTGACCAGGAAGGTCAGTGGCACGCGCTCGCGGTTCATACGCTCGGCGAAGTCCGGCGTCGGGCGCCAGTCCTCGCCGAGGGCCACGCGCACCACCGGCGAGCCGTGAATCCCCGCAAGCACGGGATACAGGGAGTAGCTCGGCTCGGCGACACCCACCGGGCTGCCCGGATTGACGAACGTCGTGATCGCCAGCCGAAGCAGCTCGTCACCGCCATTGGTCGCGACGATCTGCTCCGGCTCCACGCCGTGCTGTCGTGCGGCAGCACGGCGGAACGCCGCGCTCGTGGGCGAGGGGTAACGCCGCAGTGCGTCCGCCGGCGTTTCCGCGAGTGCGCGCATCACCGCCGGGCTCGGCGGGTAAGGGTTCTCGTTGGTGTTGAGCTTCACCGCGTCGGGGTTCTGCGGCTGTTCCCCCGGCGTGTAGCCCGCCATCCGGCGGATGTTGTCGCGTTCGTAGCTCATCGTCCCTGCACTGTCTGATGGTCAGGTGTTCAGCTTACTAGATCGCCGCACGGCCAGGACAGGGCGGGGGAGCGCCCGCTCAGGGACGCGGTGTCCGCGGTGAGAGCGCGGCGGCACCGTCCCGGGGTCACCTCCATGGCCGGCGCTCCGGTACACTGCATCGGGGGACACGCCCACGACAGCTCCAAGGACATGGGACTGTCGCCTACCGGGGCCGGGCAGGAGGGGATACATCCTGCGCCCTCATGGTGACCGGCCACCATTAATCCGGGGGAACGGCGCCACGAACGGTTGCCGGACACGGGGGAGATGCGGCATGAGCGAGACCATCACGGCGGCCCTGGTGGGAATCGGGGTGCTTGGGGTCCTGGCCCAGTGGCTGGCGTGGCGCATGCAGCTGCCGGCGATCCTCTTCCTGCTCGCGGCCGGACTGCTGGCCGGCCCGGGAGCGCTGGGCTGGATCGATCCCGATGCGCTGTTCGGTGAGCTGCTCTTCCCGATCATCTCCCTGGCGGTGGCCGTGATCCTCTTCGAGGGCGGCCTGACCCTGCGCCGGCACGAGATCCGCGGCCTCGGAGGGCCGGTCAACCGGCTGCTCACGGTCGGGGTGGCGATCACCTGGGCGAGCACGGCACTCGCGGCGTGGTGGCTGACGGCCCTGCCGTGGTCCATGGCGGTGCTCTTCGGGGCCATCACCGTCGTGACCGGGCCGACGGTGATCGTGCCCCTGCTGCGCAGCGTCCGCCCCAGGGAGCGGGTGGGCAACGTGCTGCGCTGGGAGGGGATCGTGATCGATCCCATCGGTGCGCTGATAGCGGTACTCGCCTTCGAGTTCATCCTCGCGAGCGCCGGCGAGCGCAGCCTCGGGGCCACGGTGCTCACCTTCGCGGCGGTCCTCGTGGTCGGCACCGTTGCGGGTGCGCTCGCCGGCCATGCCCTGGGGATCGCGCTTCGCGAGTACTGGCTGCCGGATTATCTCCACAATGTCGGCGTGCTGGTTGCGGTGTTCGCGGTGTACTTCGTCAGCAACCGCATCCACCACGAGGCGGGTCTGCTATCGGTGACGGTGATGGGGATCTGGCTCGCGAACATGCCCCGCGTCCCGCTGGACGATATCCTCAACTTCAAGGAGTCGCTGAGCGTGCTCCTGATCTCGGGCCTGTTCATCCTCCTTGCCGCCCGCCTGGACCCGTCGGCACTGGCGGCCCTTGGCTGGGGCGCGGCGGGCGTCCTGCTGGTAATGCAGCTCATCGGGCGGCCGCTGAACGTGCTCGTGAGCACGGCCGGCACGCCGCTGGACTGGCGGGAGCGGGCGCTGCTCGCGTGGATCGCGCCGCGCGGGATCGTCGCCGCGGCGGTCTCGGCGGTGTTCGCCCTGCGGCTGCAGGCCGCCAGTGTGGCGGGGGCTGAGCTGCTGGTGCCGCTCACCTTCCTGGTGATCGTGTTCACCGTCGTGCTCCAGAGCACGACGGCCCGGCCGCTCGCCGGCTGGCTGGACCTCCGCGAGCCCGCGCCGCGGGGCGTGCTCATCGTCGGCGCGAACCGGGTCGCCCGGACGGTGGCCGCAGGGCTTGCCGCGGCGGATGTGCCCGTGCGCCTGGCGGACGCCAACTGGGACAACGTCCAGGACGCGCGCATGCAGGGGCTCGACGTCTACTATGGCAACCCCACCTCGGAGCACGCGGAACGGCATCTGAGCATGACCGGGATCGGCTTCCTGTTCGGTCTGTCCCCGCGCAGCGATCTCAACACCCTGGCGAGCCTGCACTTTGCCAAGGAACTGGGGCACCACCGGGTATTCCGCCTGCCGCCGGGGGAGCGAGACGCGCGCCTGCCGGGGCCGCTGCGCCAGCGGCACCGTCACGACAACACGCTGTTCGGCGCGGACGCCACTTACGGGCGCCTGGCCAGCCTGATCGGCCAGGGGGCTAGTGTGCACGTGACCGGGCTCACGGCGCAGTTCGACTGGCCGGCGTATCAAGCGCACCACGGCGGGGAAATCATACCGCTGTGCGCCCTGGACCCGGCGGGCACGCTCCACGTGTTCACCGGCGGTGACGACCCCGAGCCCCGACCGGAGTGGTCGGTGCTCGCGCTGGTCGAGGACGGCGAGGCATCAGGTTGAGCGTGCCGGGAGCACGCGCA
>NZ_WNXE01000269.1:0-2749 GCF_010993615.1 Arhodomonas sp. KWT
TCTTCGGCGAAGCGGCGCGTGAACACCTCCGGGCTCGCCGAGTACTCCGGGTTGAGCACCGGCAGCGCCTCCGCGGCCTCGCCCAGCACGGAAACGGCCTGCTCGCGCAGGCGGAAGAACAGTTCACCGGCGGTCAGCCCCGCGTCACCGACCGCGAGGTGCAGCAACGCCGCCCCGCGCGCCTGTGCGTAGGAAACCGCCAGCGTCGTCTTGCCATAGCCGCCCGCTGCCACAAGCCAGGGAATCCGGCCCGCCGGACAGTCGTCCAGCGCCGTAAACAGCCGAGGCCGGGCGATCGCATTGTTCATTGTTGAGTTGTCCCCCCTCAGCTTCGCGTCGCCTGCGTCATCCGTGATTTTTCAGTTTAGTGCCTGTCAGCCCGGATACGAAATGCCCTGCACCGGATACCATACGCTTTCGCGCATCGTCGTATCGATTCGCACCACCCCACCGGCGGCACACGCAGCCGCCCCGGGGCGTCGCGGTGGCGTTCGACAGCATGGCATCAGTATGCTGTCGCATCGTCCGGATAAGGAGTAACGGCAAAGTGGTCGACCAGGGGGAGAGGCAGGCGGTCTGGCGCGTGGCCATGCCGGCGCTGTTCGTCGTGCTCTGGAGCACGGGCTTCATCGGTGCCCGCCTGGGGCTGCCGCACGCGGAGCCGTTCACCTTCCTGACCACACGCATGCTCGCCGCCAGCGTGCTGCTCGCCGCCGTCGCGGTGATCACCCGCGCCCCCTGGCCGGACACGGCACGCGGCACCGGCCACATCGTGGTCGCCGGACTGCTCGTCCACGGCGGCTACCTCGGCGGTGTTTTCTGGGCCATCGGCCACGGCCTGGCCGCCGGGGTGACCGCGATCATCGTCTCGCTGCAGCCGGTACTCACCGCGGCACTCGCCGGCCTGGTGCTGGGTGAACGGGTCACCGCCCGGCAATGGGCCGGCCTGCTCCTGGGCCTGGCCGGGGTGGTGCTGGTGGTCTCCAGCCGCATTGGGGGGGCGACGGCCTCGGCGGTCAGCCTGGGCGGCGCGGTGCTGGCGCTGCTGTCGATCACCTTCGGCACGCTCTACCAGAAGCGTTTCTGCCCGGCCACGGATCTGCGCACCGGCGGGGCGATCCAGTTCGGCGCCTGCGCGGTGGCCCTGTTCATCCCGGCGCTGGCCCTGGAGACCCGCGTCATCGACTGGACCGGCGAGTTCGTCTTCGCCCTGGCATGGCTCGTGCTGGTGCTCTCCGTGGGCGCGGTGGGGCTGCTGTTCGCGCTGATCCGTCACGGCGCGGCGGCGAAGGTGGCCAGCCTGTTCTACCTGGCACCGCCGTTCACCGTGATCCTCGGCTACCTGCTCTTCGACGAGCGCCTGGCACCGCGGGCAATTGCCGGGCTCGCGGTGGTGATGGCCGGCGTGGCGCTCGTGAACACCGGTGGTCGCCGGCTCAGCCGCCGCCGAGGAGCCAGCGCGACAGAATCCCCGTGAGGTAGGCGAGCACCGCGGCACTGCCCCCTGTCGCCAGCGTGAGCAGGGCGGCGCGCAGTACGGGGCGCTCGAGCACGAGGCTCTTGACCATACCGATGGCGAAGAACGTCGCCCCGGCAATCACGGCGCTGGCGGCGAAGCGGGCGGTCTCGCCCCCTGGGAAAAGCAGCGGCACGAGGGGCAGCGCGCCCACGAGCACGAACGCGGCAAATGTCGCCGCAGCGGCCCGGCCCGGATACGGCTGGACTGCCGCGAGGCCGTGTTCCTCGGTAATCATCGTCTCCACCCAGCGGGTCCGGTCGGCACAGATAGTCTCGACGATGTCGGCCAGGGTTTCGCCACGAAACCCCTTGGCGGCAAAGATCTGGCGAACCTCTTCACGCTCCCCCTCCGGAACCCGGGCGATGTGATCGAGCTCCTCCCGCCGGGTGGCCGCCACGACCTCGCGCTGGGCACGAATGGACTCGTACCGGCTGACCGCCATGCTGAAGCCGTCCGCCACCAGGTTGGCAAACCCCAGCACCAACGCCACGAGGGGTGTGAATCCGCCACCGAGGGCGCCGCAGACGACCGCGAACGTTGTGATGCAGCCGTCTATTCCGCCGAGCACGGCGTCGGAGACGTGTTCCTGACGCCGCGCACCGGCAAGCCGCCGGGCGATCGCGTCCGGATCATGGGCACGACGCAGCACATCCGTACGATCACCGTCGCGCATGGCCCTGGCCTCCCGTGATACTGCGCACCACCACAGATAATGCCACGCGGCGGTGCCGGATCCGCCTGCCACTGGAAAACGGTGGTCGCCGCCACCACTGTCCCCCTGTCATCGGGGTGGTTCGCCCTCCACCCCACGGAACACCCATTTCGCAAAGGAACGCACACAGCCATGGCACACAAGGCGAAGCTCGCGATCATCGGCGCCGGTACGGCGGGCCTGACGGCCCTCAAGGAGGCCCGCAGGCACACCGACGACGTCATACTCATCAATGACGGCCCCTACGGCACCACCTGCGCGCGGGTCGGCTGCATGCCCTCCAAGGCCCTTCTGGCCGCGGCCCACGGCTACCATCGCCGCGGCTTCCTGGCAGAGGCGGGGATACGCGGCACGGAGGGGCTCAGCGCCGACATCCCCGCGGTGATGGAGCATGTACGCGAGCTGCGGGACCGGTTCGTCGCCGGCCCGACCCGGCTGGCACGCTCACTCGGCGAGCGCAGCCTCCGCGGCCGGCCGCGGTTCCTGGACGCCAACACCCTGGCCGTCGGCAACGAGCG
>NZ_WNXE01000026.1:0-14799 GCF_010993615.1 Arhodomonas sp. KWT
GACATTCCGGCGCGGTCATTGAAGATGTCGCACACGGCCCGCGGCCGTGCACGACCTACCGGTCTGCCTGGAGCGGCTGAGCCACGGTAGAGGCCGAGCCGCCGCGATTCCGGGTAGGTCCGGCTGCGCCTGGCAACCGACAGACAGCCGCGGTGGTGTCGCCCGGCCTGTCGGGTCGGTGCTCATGTGCAGGGGCGATGAACCAAAAAAAAGCCCCGCGCGGGGCGGGGCTTTCGTACGGCTCGGGTGTGTGAGCCGGACGGCGGGCTTACATCATGCCCATACCGCCCATGCCACCCATGCCGCCCATGTCGCCGGCACCGCCGTCGTCCTTCTCCTCAGGGTGCTCGGCCACCATGCACTCGGTGGTGATCATGAGGCCGGCCACGGAGGCGGCGTTCTGCAGCGCGGTGCGGGTGACCTTGGTCGGGTCGAGGATGCCGAACTCGACCATGTCACCGTACTCCCCGGTCTGGGCGTTGTAGCCGTAGTTGCCCTCGCCCGCGAGGATGGCGTTGACCACGACCGCCGCGTCCTGACCCGCGTTGGTCACGATCTGGCGCAGCGGCTCCTCGATGGCACGGCGCACGAGTGCGACGCCCATGTCCTGGTCGTGGTTGTCGCCCTTGACGCTCTCCAGGGCCTTGAGGGTGCGCAGCAGCGCGACGCCGCCGCCGGGCACGATGCCCTCCTCGACGGCCGCACGGGTCGCGTGCAGGGCGTCCTCGACGCGGGCCTTCTTCTCCTTCATCTCGACCTCGGTGGCGGCACCCACCTTGATCACGGCAACGCCGCCGGCGAGCTTGGCCACGCGCTCCTGGAGCTTCTCGCGGTCGTAGTCGGAGGAGGCGTCCTCGATCTGGGTGCGGATCTGGTCCACACGGGCCTTGATGTCGTCGGCACGGCCACCGCCGCTGACGATGGTGGTCTCTTCCTTGGTGATGTTCGCCTTCTTGGCGGTGCCGAGCTCCTCGAGGGTCGCCTTCTCGAGGGTCAGGCCGACCTCCTCGGAGATCACGGTGCCGCCGGTGAGCACGGCGATGTCCTGGAGCATGGCCTTGCGGCGGTCACCGAAGCCGGGCGCCTTGACGGCGGCGACCTTGACGATGCCGCGCATGCTGTTGACCACCAGGGTCGCCAGCGCCTCGCCCTCGATGTCCTCGGCGACGATCAGCAGCGGGCGGTTGGACTTGGCGACGTTCTCCAGCAGCGGCAGAAGCTCGCGGATGTTGGAGATCTTCTTGTCGCAGAGGAGGATGTAGGGGTCCTCGAGCTCCGCGGACATGCTCTGCTGGTTGTTGATGAAGTAGGGGCTGAGGTAGCCGCGGTCGAACTGCATGCCCTCGACCACGTCCAGCTCGTTGTCGAGCCCGGAGCCCTCTTCGACGGTGATGACGCCTTCCTTGCCGACCTTGTTCATCGCGTCGGCGATGATCTTGCCGATCTCGTCATCGGAGTTCGCGGAGATCGTGCCGACCTGGGCGATCGCCTTGTCGGTGTCGCAGGGCTTGGAGAGATCGCGCAGGGCCTCGGTGGCCGCACCGGTGGCCTTGTCGATGCCGCGCTTGAGGTCCATCGGGTTCATGCCCGCGGTCACGCCCTTGAAGCCCTCGCGGAGGATGGCGTTGGCGAGCACGGTCGCGGTGGTGGTGCCGTCACCGGCGCTGTCGGAGGTCTGGGAGGCGACCTCCTTGACCATCTGCGCGCCCATGTTCTCGAACTTGTCCTTGAGCTCGATCTCCTTGGCGACGGAGACGCCGTCCTTGGTGACGGTCGGCGCGCCGAAGCTCTTCTCGAGGACCACGTTGCGGCCCTTCGGGCCGAGGGTGACCTTCACCGCGTTCGCGAGGGTGTTGACCCCCTTGGCCATGCGCTGACGGGCGTCGTCGGCGAAGCGTACGTCTTTAGCTGCCATTGTGCTCTCTACCTCTTATCCGGTTATCCGATCGGGGATGTTTCGCTGCCGGGACCGTTCAGTCCTCGATGACGGCCATGACGTCGTCCTCGCGCATGACGAGGACATCCTCGTCACCGAGCTTGACCTCGGTGCCGGAGAACTTGCCGAACAGGACCTTGTCGCCGACCTTGATGTCCAGCGGACGAACCTCGCCGTTGTCCAGGCGCTTGCCGGTGCCCACGGCGACGACCTCGCCACGGATCGGCTTCTCGGCCGCGGTGTCGGGGATGACGATGCCGCCGGGGGAGGTGCGCTCTTCCTCCTGGCGCTTGACCACTACGCGATCGTGAAGAGGACGCAGATTCATCGCTCGTCTCCTTTAAAGGCTTGTTCCACGATGTGTTTGTCTGATGCCCGGCAAGTCCGTTGTTAGCACTCGCCACAGGTGAGTGCTAATGATAGTCAGCTCATCGGGTCAGTCAATAGCCGTGCGCCCGTGTCAGCGGCGGCGCCCCGGCGTGCCGCTGTGGGTTGGGGTGGCGATGGTACAATTCAACCGCCGCGCCGCCGCCGGGCGGCATCCGTTCCCGCAAAACCGGCCAGTGGAGGTCCCCGTGTCCGAGCCGCATCTCGTCGCGCTGTCCACCTGTCCCGACCGCGAGACCGCCGAGCGCATCGCCGACGCCCTGGTCGGCGGTCATCACGCCGCCTGCGTGAACATCATCCCTGGACTGACCTCCGTGTACCGCTGGGCCGGGGAGGTGCACCACGACCCGGAGCTGCTGCTGGTGGCGAAGACTACCCGCGAGGCCTTTCCGCGCCTGGAGGCGGCGATCCGCGAGAACCATCCGGATGAACTTCCGGAGATCATCGCGGTCCCCATAGCCGCGGGCCTGGCGGGTTATCTGCAGTGGGTCACGGAGCAGACCGCCGGGGCCGCCGCGGACTGAGGTCCGCGCAAGCACCGAATCCGGCGATGGCGGAGGCCATGCAAGACACCCGCGACGACATATCCCCGGGCGGCCCGGCGCCGCGCCTGTGCTGCCGGCTCGCCCTGCTGTTGGCGCTGCTCTTCACGCTCGTCGCCCCCGCGCAGGCGGGCGTGCTTTCCGACACGGTCGGCGGCCAGCGCGACCTGCTGCCCGTGGAGCAGGCCTTTCCGCTGTCCGTTGAGCGCGTCTCCGAGGACCGCATCGTGGCGACCTGGTCCGTCCAGGACGGCTACTATCTCTACCGGGACAAGATCGCGTTCCGCACCACCGGTGGTGACGATGCCGTGGTCCGCGTGGAGCGTCCGCCGGCGGAGATCGAGGAGGACCCCTATTTCGGCGAGGTGGGGATCTACCGCGAGCCGGTGTCGATGTCCATCTACGTCGACCGCGCCGGGCCGCTGACCCTGGAGGCGGACTACCAGGGCTGCTCCGAGACCGGTGTGTGCTATCCGCCGGCGACCACCACCGTTTCCGTGCCCGCCGCGGGCGCGGGGGGCGGCGGCCCGGCTGCCGCTGCCGGGGTGTTCGGTGGCACGCTGGGCAATACGCTCGCGAGTGGCCGGGTGCTCCCGGTGCTCGGCGGCTTCTTCGTCGCCGGTCTGCTGCTCGCGTTCACCGCCTGTCTCTACCCGATGGTGCCCATCCTTTCCGGGCTGATCGCCGGCGACAGCCGCCGCACCGGCTGGCGGGCGTTCTGGCTGTCACTGGTCTACATCGAGGCCACCGCCGTGACCTACGCCCTCGCCGGCGTGCTCGCCGGGCTGTCCGGGGCGGCGGTGCAGGCGCAGATGCAGGGGCCGTGGGTGCTCGGCGGCTTCATTGCGCTGCTGGTGGTGATGGCGCTGGCCATGTTCGGCGTCATCAACTTCCAGCTCCCGAGTGGCTGGCAGACCCGGCTGACCGCGCTCTCCCACCGCCAGCGCGGCGGCACGGTCGTCGGCGTACTGGTGATGGGAGTGCTCTCGGCGCTGATCGTCGGTGCCTGCTCGGGGCCGGCGCTGATCGCCGCGCTCGCCTACATCGGCACCACCGGCAATGCCTGGCTCGGCGGGCTGGCGCTGTTCGTCCTCGCCAACGGCATGGGCGTGCCGCTGCTGGTGGTGGGGACCGCCGCCGGACGCTGGCTGCCGAAGGCGGGCCCGTGGATGCAGGCCGTGCGTGCCGGCGGGGGCGTGCTCCTCCTTGCCGTGGCCATCTACCTGCTGGACCGGCTCGTCCCCGGTGCGCTGACGCTCGGCCTCTGGGGCGTGCTGCTGATCGGCTGTGGCGTGTTCATCGGCGCCTTTGACCGCCTCGGGCCCGGTGCGTCGGCGTCCCGGCGCCTGCGCAAGGCCGGCGGCCTGGTCCTCGCGCTGTGGGGAACGGTCGCGCTGGTCGGGGCGTCCGCGGGGGGCGACGACCTCTGGCGGCCGTTGGCGTCGCTGGAGGCGGACGCCGGTACGCCGGCCGTGGTGGCGGCGCAGGAGGGCGGTGATGCGGGCGCGGCGCGTTCGTCCGCCGGTGGCTTCCGCGAGGTGGCCGATCTCGCCGGTCTGCGTGATGCGCTCGCCGACGCCCGTGCCGCGGGCGAGCCCGCCCTGGTGGACTTCTATGCCGACTGGTGCGTTTACTGCATCAAGCTCGACGAGGAGACGTTCTCCAGTGCGCGGGTGCGCGAGCGCCTCGCCGACGCCCGGCTGCTGCGGGTGGACGTCACCGAGATGGACGCCACGGACAAGCGGTTGCTGGAGCGCTACGACGTCTACCTGCCGCCGGCGGTGATGCTCTTCGGGGCCGACGGCGAGGAGCGTCGCGAGCTCCGGGTGGTGGGCTTCGTGGGCCCGGACGAGTTCCTGGGCCGGCTGGCCCGGGCCTGGGATGACGACGGGGCCGCGGGATGATGCGACACATGCGCCGGACCATCTATATCGCGCTCGCCGTCCTCCTCGGCGTCGCCATCGGCGCCGGCGGGCTGGTCTGGTACCAGCAGCGCCAGCCGGAGATGCGCCCGGTGTTCTCGCTGCCGGGGCTCGACGGCGAGCGTCACGCCATCACCGAGTGGGACGGGCAGGTGATCGTGCTCAACTTCTGGGCGAGCTGGTGTCCACCGTGCCGCGAGGAGATCCCGCTGTTCAACGAGCTGCAGTCGCGCTTCGGCGACGTGCGCTTCCTCGGCGTGGCGGTGGACCGGCTGGACGCGGTGAGGCGGTTCATGGACGAGCAGCCGCTGAAATACCCCACCCTTCACGGCCTCGGCATGGCCATGGATGTGCAGGCCCGTTACGGCAACGATGCGGGTACGCTGCCCTACACCGTGGTCATTGACCGCGAGGGGCGCATACGCCACATCTTCGCCCGCCAGGTTCACCGCGGCGAGCTTGCGCCGATCCTGGAAGAGCTCTCCGGCGGGGGTTGATCGCGCCTTTCCGCTGCCGCGAAATGGCTGCCAAAAGCGGCGAAAAGGCGGGGAAATCCGGGCAATTGGACAAACCCGTTTCAGGCGTTCAGAATACGCGGCTGACGACAGCCATCGGGTATGGCTGTCGCCATTCGAGGAAGGGCAATGGCGACGCTACTGCTGATCAACGGTCCCAATCTCAACCTGCTCGGCCGGCGGGAGCCGGCGCACTACGGGCAGGCGAGCCTCGAGTCCATCGAGAAGGGCCTTGTTGGGCGGGCGCGGGCGGCCGGCAGCGAGCTGGCGTGCTTCCAGAGCAACGCCGAGCACGAGATCGTCGAGCGCATCCACCGCGCCGCGGACGATGCCGTGGATTTTATCATCATCAATCCGGCGGCGTTCACCCACACCAGCGTGGCCATCCGTGATGCACTCCTCGGAGTGGCGATCCCGTTCATCGAGGTCCACCTCTCCAACGTGCATGCGCGTGAGCCCTTCCGCCGGCATTCCTATCTCTCCGATCGTGCCGTGGGGGTGATCGCCGGCCTCGGCGCGGACGGCTATGAATACGCCTTGGACGCAGCGCTTCGGCGTGCGGGACAGGACTGATAACTCATGGATATTCGCAAGATCAAGCGCCTCATCGAGCTGCTCGAGGAATCGGGCATCAACGAAATCGAGATCTGCGAGGGCGAGGAGTCGGTGCGCATCAGCCGCGGCGCTCCGGACGCCCCGGCGGCGCCGGTACACTACCAGATGCCGCCCCAGGCGGCGGCCCCGCCCGCAGCCGCCCCCGCCGCGCCGGCGGCGGACGGGCCTTCCGGCGAGGCGGCGCCCGCCGAGCCCACCGGCCACACGGTGCGCTCGCCCATGGTGGGGACCTTCTACCGTTCCCCGTCGCCGGGCTCGACGGCGTTCGTCGAGGAGGGGCAGCAGGTCGAGGTCGGCGATACGCTGTGCATCATCGAGGCCATGAAGATGCTCAACCAGATCGAGGCCGACAAGGCCGGCACGGTGCGCAGTATCCTCGTCGAGAACGGCCAGCCCGTGGAGTTCGACCAGGCGCTGTTCGTCATCGACTGAGCGTGCGCCCCCACTCGCTAACGGATAGTCAACATGCTGGATAAAGTCGTCATCGCGAACCGCGGCGAGATCGCCCTGCGTATCCTGCGCGCCTGCCGCGAGCTCGGCGTGCGAACCGTGGCCGTGCACTCCAGTGCCGACCGCGAGCTCAAGCACGTGCGCCTTGCCGACGAGTCGGTGTGCATCGGCCCGCCCCCGTCCGGGGAGAGCTATCTCAACATCCCCGCGATCATCTCCGCGGCGGAGGTCACCGACGCGGTCGCCATCCATCCCGGCTACGGCTTCCTCTCGGAGAACGCCGACTTCGCCGAGCGTGTGGAGAACTCCGGGTTCGTGTTCATCGGCCCGCGCGCGGAGACCATCCGCATGATGGGCGACAAGGTCTCGGCGATCGAGGCCATGAAGGAGGCGGGGATCCCCTGTGTGCCGGGCTCGGGCGGTCCCCTCGGCGAGGACAGCGAGGAGAACCTGGCCACCGCCGCGCGCATCGGCTATCCGGTGATCATCAAGGCGGCCGCCGGTGGCGGCGGGCGCGGCATGCGCGTGGTGCGCAGCGAGGCGAACCTCCTGCACGCGATCTCCGTGACCCGGGCCGAGGCGCAGAACTCCTTCGGCAGCGACGTCGTCTACATGGAGAAGTACCTGGACGACCCGCGCCACGTGGAGATCCAGGTGCTCGCCGACCAGCACGGCAACGCCATCCACCTCGGCGAGCGCGACTGCTCCATGCAGCGCCGCCACCAGAAGGTGATCGAGGAGAGCCCCGCGCCGGGGCTCACGCCGGAGCAGCGTCGCGACATCGGCGAGCGCTGCGCCGAGGCCTGCCGGCAGCTCGGCTACCGTGGTGCCGGCACCTTCGAGTTCCTCTACCAGGACGGGCGCTTCTACTTCATCGAGATGAATACCCGCATCCAGGTGGAGCACCCGATCACCGAGCAGGTCACCGGCGTGGACCTGGTCGCCGAGCAGCTGCGCGTCGCTGCCGGCGAGCCGCTGCGCTACCGCCAGGAGGACATCACCTGGCGCGGCCACGCCATCGAGTGCCGGATCAACGCGGAGGATCCGCGCTCGTTCATCCCGTCACCGGGCAAGATCACCCAGTTCCACGCCCCGGGCGGGCCGGGCGTGCGGGTGGACTCGCACATCTACTCCAGCTACGTGGTGCCGCCCCACTACGACTCCATGATCGGCAAGATCATCACCTGGGCGGACGACCGCGACAGCGCCATCGCGCGCATGCGCACCGCGCTCACGGAGCTGGTCGTGGACGGCGTGAAGACCAACGCGGAACTCCACCTGGACCTGCTCAGCGACTCCGCCTTCCGTGCCGGCGGCACCAATATCCACTACCTGGAGAAGAAGCTGGGCCTGGGCTGAGGCCGGCCCTCAGCCCCAGAGCAGGCGCACGCCGACCACCACCAGCAGCAGCGCGAAGGCGCGCTTGAGGATGTGCTGGGGCAGGCGGCTGGCGAGCCGCGCCCCCACCGGCGCGAGCAGCACGCTGGCGGCGGCGAGTCCGGCCACCGCCGGCCAGTACACGAAGCCGGTCGCGCCGCTCGGCAGCTCGCTGGTGGCGTGGATACCGCCGGAGATGACGAAGCCCAGCGATCCCGCCAGGGCGATGGGCAGGCCCGCCGCCGCGGAGGTACCCACGGCGTAGCGCATGGGCACGCCGCACCAGGCGAGGAAGGGCACCGTGAGGCTGCCGCCGCCGATGCCCACGATGCTCGAGATCACCCCGAAACCCACGCCGGTGGAGGCGAGCCCGGCGTGCCCCGGTACCTGCCGGTGGGCCGGCGGCTGGCCACCGAGGGCCATGCGCAGCGCCATCACCACCGCGAAGATGCCGAATATGCTGCGCAGCATCTCCCCGGGCATCATGCCCGCGATCTGGGCGCCGCCGATCGCGCCGACGGCGAGCCCCGCGGCCAGCGGTCGCCAGACGGCCCAGCGGATGTTGCCGAGCCGCGCGTGGGCGCGCAGCGAGGACAGCGAGGTGACGATGATGGTGGCCAGCGAGCTGCCGACCGCGAGGTGGGTGGCGATGTCCGTGCTCAGGCCCTGTAGCGCGAACACGCCGAGCAGGGTGGGGACGATGATCAGCCCGCCGCCGATGCCGAACAGGCCGGAGGCGAAGCCGGCGGCAGCGCCGGTCAGCAGGTAGGCGATCAGGGTTTCCAAGGGACCTCCCGGTTTGCCGCGTCGGGTGGCGCCGGGCCGGCGCCGCCGGCCCAGTATCGCAGATCATGGCTGGCGGCGGGTGGGCCCGGACATGTGGCTTTCCGCGGCGGAAGGTCCTGTCCAGCGGTTTCCCTCGGGGCCCGCACGTGCCCGGGGGGCAACGCGCGGACCGGCCGGGGCATGACAATACCGCTGGAAAGATTAGTACAATAGGCGCCAGCTATATCATCGATAGGGGGCTTGAACCCATGCGCGTGGACTCCGTCTGCATCCTCGGCGGCTCCGGCTTCGTCGGCCGGCACATCGCCAACCGCCTCGCGAACACCCCGGTGCGTATCCGGGTGATCACCACCAATCGCGAGCGCAGCCGGCACCTGCTGCCCATCCCCAACCTGGAGCTGGTGGAGGCGGACATCCACGATGCGGACACCCTGCGCCGGGAGATCTCCGGTTTCGATGCCGTGATCAACCTGGTCGGCGTGCTCAACGACGAGCCGGGCCGGGGGCGCGGCTTCGACGAGGTCCATGTACGCCTGGTGCGCAACCTGGTCGAGGGGGCCCGTGCCGCCGGCGTGAAGCGGCTGCTGCACATGAGCGCCCTGGGTGCCGCCCCCGAGGCGCCGAGCCGTTACCAGCAGACCAAGGCCGAGGGCGAGCGTATCGCCATGGAGGCCAATCGTGCGGGCTTCGGGGTCACGGTCTTCCGCCCGTCGGTGATTTTCGGGCCGGAGGACAACTTCCTCAATCAGTTCGCCACCATGCTGCGCATGGCGCCGTTCCTGCCGCTGCCCACCCCCGAGGCGCGGTTCAAGCCGGTGTACGTGGGTGACGTGGCCCAGGCGTTCGTGAACTGCCTCAACGATCCGGACACCTTCGGCGAGCGCTACGAGCTGTGCGGGCCGTCGGTCTATACCCTGCGCGAGCTGGTGAGCTACTGCGCCGAGCTGATCGGCACGAACAAGCCCATCATCGGTCTCTCCGACCGGCTCTCGCGGCTGCAGGCGCGGGTGATGGAGCGCGTGCCCGGCAAGCCCTACTCCATGGACAACTACCTCTCCAGCCAGGTGGACAACGTCTGCAGCGACGACGGCCTGGCCCGGCTGGGGATCCATCCCACCGCCGTGGAGGCGGTGGTGCCGATGTACGTCGGCCGGCGACGCCAGCGACAGTACTACAACCGCTTCCGCCGCAGCGCCCGCCGGGTCTGAGGCGGGGCGCCGTGCGCGCGTATCTCGTCGGCGGTGCGGTGCGCGACCGGCTCCTCGGGCTGGCGGTGCACGAGCGCGACTGGGTGGTGGTCGGCGCCACCCCCGAGGAGATGCGCGAGGCCGGCTATGAGCCGGTGGGCCGGGAGTTCCCGGTCTTCCTGCACCCGCGGACCCGCGAGGAGTACGCGCTGGCGCGCACCGAGCGCAAGACCGCGCGGGGCTATCACGGCTTCGAGTTCCACGCCGCGCCGGACGTGACCCTGGAGCAGGACCTCGCCCGGCGCGATCTCACCGTCAACGCGATGGCGCAGGACGGGGACGGCACCGTCGTCGATCCCTACGGCGGTCGCGCCGACCTCGACGCACGGCTGCTGCGTCACGTCTCCCCCGCCTTCCGCGAGGACCCGGTACGGATCCTGCGCCTGGCGCGCTTCGCCGCGCGCTTCGCGCCGCTCGGTTTTCGCGTGGCGGAGGAGACCCTGGCCCTGTGCCGGGAGATGGTCGAGGCCGGCGAGGTGGACGCGCTGGTCCCCGAGCGGGTCTGGCAGGAGTTCAGCCGGGCGCTGGTCAGCGACGCGCCCAGCGCCTTCGTGCGCGTGCTGCGCGAGTGTGGTGCCCTGGCCGTGCTGCTGCCCGAGGTCGACCGCCTCTTCGGTGTGCCCCAGCGCGCGGACTACCACCCGGAGATCGATACCGGCGAGCACGTCCTGATGTCGCTGGACGCCTGCGTGGGGCTCAGCGACGAGCTCGCCACCCGTTTCGCCGTGCTGGTCCACGACCTGGGCAAGGGCGAGACCCCGGGCGACGAGCTGCCCCGTCACCGCGGCCACGAGGCGCGCGGGGTACCATTGGTCGATGCCGTGTGCGAGCGACTGCGGGTGCCCAACGCCTGCCGGGACACCGCCCGGGGCGTGACCCGTCACCACCTGCTCGCCCACCAGGCCCTGACGCTGCGGCCAGCGCGGGTGGTGAAGCTGTTCTCGGAGCTGGACGCCTTCCGCAAGCCGGAGCGCCTGACACGCTTCATCGACGCCTGCACCGCGGATGCACGGGGGCGCACCGGTTTCGCCGACAGCGAGTATCCTCAGGGACGCTATCTGCGGGACGCCTTCGGGGCCGCCTGCGGGGTCACCGCCCGGCCCTTCGTCGAGCAGGGCCTGAAGGGGCCGGCCATCGCCGAGGCCATGGCCGACGCCCGTGCGCGGGCCGTGGCGGCGGTCCGCGAGGACTGGCGGGCCGCGTGAACGCCGCTGCCCCGCGGGGCGGCCACATCCAGGAGTCAGCGATGCCTCACACGCCGGCGGAGACCGCCCGCGAGACCTATAATGTCGCCCACTGGGGCGAGGGCTACTTCGACGTCACCGACAGCGGCCGCGTCGTGGCCCGGCCCCGGCGTGGCGCCGGTCCGGCGGTGGACCTCTACGAGGTGGTTGAGGCCGCCCGCCGCCAGGGCCTGGACCTGCCCGTGCTGGTCCGCTTCGTGGACATTCTCCACGACCGCGTTCAGCGCCTGTGCACCGCATTCGCCGCGGCGATGGCGGCGGAGGGCTACGGCGGCCGCCACACCGCCGTGTATCCGATCAAGGTGAACCAGCAGCGCCGGGTGGTGGAGGAGATCGTCGCCGCCCATGAGCGCGTAGGCCTGGAGGCGGGCAGCAAGCCCGAGCTCATGGCGGTGCTCGCCGTCGCCCCGGCAGGGGCGCGGGTGATCTGCAACGGCTACAAGGACCGCGAGTACGTGCGTCTGGCGCTGCGCGCCCGGCAGCTCGGCCTGGACGTCCATGTGGTGGTGGAGAAGCTCTCGGAGCTGACGCTGCTGCTGGAGGAGGCCGACCGCCTCGGCGTCGCCCCGGCGCTGGGCGTGCGCATCCGCCTCGCCTCCATCGGCGAGGGCATGTGGCAGAACACCGGCGGGGAACGCTCCAAGTTCGGGCTCACTGCCGCCCAGGCGCTGGCGGTGGTGGACCGCCTCGCCGAAGCCGGCCATCTCGATGCCCTCGGTCTGGTGCATTTTCACCTGGGCTCGCAGATCCCGAACATCGGCGATATCCAGCGCGGCATGCGCGAGGCGGCGCGTCACTATGCCGCGCTGCGGGGCCTGGGCGCGCCGGTTCACTGCGTGGACGTCGGCGGCGGCCTGGGCGTGGACTACGAGGGTACGCGATCGCGCAGCTTCTGCTCGATGAACTACTCGCTGGAGGAGTACGCGGCCAACATCGTGCGCACCCTGCGCGAGGTCTGTGACGAGCAGGCGCTGCCGCACCCGGACGTGGTCACGGAATCCGGCCGTGCCATGACCGCGCATCACGCGGTGCTGGTCACGGACGTGATCGACGTGGACGGCTTCGACGGCGACGCCGGACCGGATGCCCCGGAGGCGGATGCCCCCGCGGTGATCCGTGACCTCTGGCAGGGCTACCGGCAAGGCGCCTCGCGCTCGCCGCTGGAGGTCTATCACGATGCCTGCAATGCCCTGGAGGAGGCCCAGGGCATGTACAACCACGGCCTGCTCGGGCTGGCCGGGCGGGCCCAGGCGGAGCGCTACTACCAGGCGACCTGCCGCAGCGTGCTGGCGCGGCTGGACCCGTCAGTGCGCGCTCACCGAGAGGTGCTCGACACCCTGCGCGAGCGCCAGGCCGGCAAGCTCTTCGCCAATCTGTCGCTGTTCCAGTCGATGCCGGACATCTGGGCCATCGACCAGATCTTCCCGATCCTGCCCGTGCACCGGCTGGACGAGCCGCTCTCGGCCCGCGCCGTGCTCCAGGATCTCACCTGCGATTCCGACGGGGCGGTGCACCTCTACGTCGATCGCGACGGCGTGGAGAGCACCCTGCGCGTGCCGCCCTGGCGGCCGGGCACGCCGCTGGTGCTCGGGGTCTTCCTCGTCGGGGCCTATCAGGAGATCCTCGGCGACATGCACAATCTTTTCGGCGACACGGACGCGGTGAACGTCGTCCTCGAGAACGGCGGGTGGCGGCTGTCCGAGCCCGCGGGGGGCGAGAGCGTGGCCGCCGTGCTGCGCCACGTCCACTTCGAGGCGGAGGCGATGCTGCAGGCCTACCGCCGCCGGGTCGACGGTTCGGGCCTGGACGAGGCCACCCGCGCCGCGTGTCTCCGGGAGCTCGGGGCGGGCCTTCAGGGCTCGACCTACCTACGCGATAGAGGAGGACTGCCATGAAGGTGGGCATGATCGGCCTCGGCGCCATGGGCGTCGGCATGGCCCGGAACCTGGCCCGTCACGACCTGCTGGGTGCCGTGTGGAACCGCACCGCCGCCAAGGCGGACGCCCTGGCGCAGGAGCTCGGCGTGATGGCGGCACCGGACCCGGCGGCGGTAGCCGCGGAATGCGAGGTGGTGCTGACCTGCGTGTCTGCCGACGCGGACGTGCTGGAGATGGTGGATGCACTGCGCGAGGGGCTGCAGCCCGGCGGGGTGGTGGTGGACACCTCCACCATCAGCGTCGCCACGGTGAAGACCGCCGCGGAGCGGATCGCCGACGCCGGCGGGCGTTTCCTGGACGCGCCGGTGTCCGGCGGGCGCGAGGGTGCGGAGAACGGTCAGCTCGTGGTCATGGCCGGCGGCGACGCCGAGGCCCTGGTGCAGGCGATGCCGGCACTGGAGGCCATCGGCAAGTCGGTCACGCACATGGGCGAGTCCGGCAGCGGCCAGGCCACCAAGGCGGTGAACCAGATCATGGTTGCCGGCATCAACCAGGCGGTGACCGAGGCCCTCGCCTTCGGCCAGGCCAGCGGCCTGGACATGGACCGTGTCATCGAGGTGGTCGGCGGCGGTGCCGCCGGCAACTGGTTCCTCAGCCACCGCGGCCCGACCATGGTGCGCGGCACCTTCGAGCCCGGCTTCAAGGCGGCGCTGCACCACAAGGACCTGGGCATCTGCCGGGAGATGCTCGAGCGCATGGGCGTGTCCCTGCCGGTGGTGGAGATGACGCTCAAGCACTACGAGCGGCTCATGGAGCAGGGCCACGGCGAGGAGGATATCTCCACGCTCTACCGCCTCAAGCAGGCGTTGTTCGAGGAGGGCAACCGCCGCTCTCTTTAGTGTGCAGGCTCGCGGACAGGCCTCCCCGACACGGTACGGGGCCTGTCCGCGGGCGCGCCGCTGGGGTAGGCTGTCGCCTTCACGATTTCCCCATATTCCCCGTGAAAAACGGCAGGCCATGCAACTGACAGCGATCCCGGGCCGCCGGCCCGCGAGCGACATCCGGGAGGCGGCGTGAGACGGCACTGGGTCATCGCGCTGATGGTGAGTGTGCTCGTCTCCGCGGCGATCCCCCTGTGGCTCGGCGGCGGCAGCCAACTGCTCCATGCCCTGGCGCGGTTCCCGCTGTGGGGGCTGGTGCCGCTGCTCACCATGGTCGCGCTGGGCTGGCTGTGCAACGCTTTCCGGCTGCGTATCCTCGCCGGCGCCTTCGGCCTGCACCTGCCCGTCGCGGAGGCGTTCAGCAAGGTCCTGAGCATCGAGTTCGCCGGCACCGCCACGCCGGCCTACACCGGTGGACCGGCCACCAACGTCTATCTGTTCACCCGCCGCGGCCTGGGGGTGCCCGAGGCCAGTGCGCTGGTGGTGCTCGACCAGATCGCGGATCTCGCGTTCTTCGCCACCTTCCTGCCGCTGGCGGCGTTGTTCGTAATCGGCGACGTGGCCATGGGCTGGGTGATTACCGCTGGCATCGTCGCCCCTGTCGGCTTCGCGCTGCTGCTGTGGCTGCCCCGGCACTACCGGGTGCTGGCGCTGGCGCTGGGGCGGATCTTCCGCCGCGTGCCCATGCTGCACCGCTATCGCTGGCGGCTGGGGCGGGCGCTGCTGCGCTTCCGCGCGGCGGTGCGGCTGATGCTGGGGCTGGGCCGGATGCGGCTGGCGGCGCTGTACGGCTTCTGCACGCTGCACTGGCTGCTGCGCTACGCGCTGGTGCCGACGATCTTCATGCTGCTGGACAACCCGCTGCCCTGGGCGTGGCTGTTCATCACCCAGGCGCTGTCGCTGATGGTCGGCCACCTGAGCCTGCTGCCCGGCGGCTCCGTGGGCGTGGAGGTGGGCTTC
>NZ_WNXE01000026.1:14897-28850 GCF_010993615.1 Arhodomonas sp. KWT
CATCACCCAGGCGCTGTCGCTGATGGTCGGCCACCTGAGCCTGCTGCCCGGCGGCTCCGTGGGCGTGGAGGTGGGCTTCGGGATGATGCTCTCGGCCTGGGTGGATGCCTCGGTGCTGGCGGTGGCGCTGCTGGTGTGGCGCTTCTGCACCTTCCACTGGTATCTCATCGCGGGCGCGCCGGCGTTCCTGCTCACCGTCGGCCGCGGGGTGCTCGGGCGCCGGATGGCCTACTGAGCGCGGCGGCGGGTTCAGCCGCTGCGCTTGAGCAGGACGGTCTCGATGCCGTTCTCCTTGAGCCGCCGGCGCACGGTGTTCACGCGGTCGAGGTCGTTGAACGGCCCCACGCGCACCCGGTGCCAGAGCTCGCCGCCGGAGAGCTCCACGCGCTGGATGTTCGCCTCGATGCCGAGCAGTGCCAGCCGCGCCTTGAGCCGGTCCGCATCGTCGTGGCCGCGGAACGATCCGGCCTGAAGCAGGTAGCGCCGGTTGCTGTCGGCGCTCTTGCTTGCAGTGCTCTCGCCCGTGTCCGCGCTGGCGGAGCGCTGCCGGGTCGTCTCGCCGGTGTCACCGGGCTCTGCCGTGCGGTCGGCGGCCTGCTGTTGCCGTTCCTGGTCACCGCCGGGTACCTCCACCTTCTGTTCGGGCAGCAGGCGGTAGAACTCGAAGCGCGGCTTGTCCTGCTTCGCCGTGGTGTCGCCGCCGCCCTGCGGCGGCGTCCCGCTGTCACCGGTGATGTCCCGGCCGGCACCCTGCTGCTGCGGTGACGGCGGGGCCATGAGCTCGCTGAGCTGCTGCGGGCCGCCGCCGGTGTAGTGCCAGTGCACGAGCAGCGCCACCCCGAGCCCGATCCCGAGCCCGCCGACCCCCCAGAGCCAGCCCGGCAGCGAGCGCCCGGTGCTGCCCTTGCGGGAGGTGCTGCGGCGCTGCTGGCGGCCGCTTGCCTGTCCGGTCTTGCGGCGGGCCATGGTTACATCCGCTCCGGTGCGTTTACCGCGAGCACGCGCAGGCCGTTGCGCAGGACCTGGCGCGTCGCGAGCACGAGGTTGAGCCGCGCGTTGCGCAGCCCGGCGTCGTCGACGAGGAATTGGTGCGCGTTGTAGTAGGTGTGGAAGGCACCGGCGAGCTCGCGCAGGTAGTGCGCGAGCTGGTGGGGTTCGTGGGCCAGCGCGGCGGTCTCGATGACCTCGGGGAAGCGCCCGAGCTGGCTGATCAGGGCCTGCTCGTGGTCCTCGGTGAGGCGCGCGAGGGCCTGGAAGCCGGCGTCCGGGTCATGGTCCAGGCCCTGCTCGTCGAGCTGGCGGAGCACGCTGCAGATCCGCGCGTGGGCGTACTGGAGGTAGTACACCGGATTGTCCGCGGACTCGGACTTGGCGAGCTCCAGGTCGAAGTCCAGGTGCTGCTCCGGGCGGCGCATGACGTAGAAGAACCGGGCGGCGTCGTTGCCCACCTCCTCGCGCAGCTCGCGCAGGGTGACGAACTCGCCGGAGCGGGTGGACATCGGCAGGCGCTCGGCGCCGCGGTAGAGGATGGCGAACTGCACCAGGCGGAACTCCAGCCGGTCCGCCGGGTAGCCGAAGGCCTCCAGGCTGGCGCGCACGCGGGCCATGTAGCCATGGTGGTCGGCGCCGAAGACGTCGATCAGCTGGTCGAAGCCGCGCTCGAACTTGTCCAGGTGGTAGGCGATGTCCGAGGCGAAGTAGGTGGTCAGCCCGTCGGCGCGGCGGACCACACGGTCCTTGTCGTCGCCGAAGTCGGTGGCGCGGAACCACAGCGCGCCGTCGGCCTCGTAGCAGTGCCCGGCCTCGACCAGGCGCTCGATGGTGCGGCCGACGGCGCCGTTCTCGGTGAGGCTGCGCTCGGAGAACCAGCGGTCGAAGTGCACGCCGAACTCGCCGAGGTCGTCGCGGATGTCGGCGAGGATGGCCTCCAGCGCCGCGTCCAGCACCGCGCGGTAGCGCGCCTCGCCGAGCAGCTCGCGGCTGCGGCGCACGAGCGCGTCGACATGGGCCTCCTTGTCGCCGCCGTCGCTGGCGTCCGCCGGGAGCTTCGCGGTGAGCGCGGCGGTGTCGATCCGGTAGGCGTCGCCGTCGCGTTCGGCGAGCCCGGAGGCGATGTCGCGGATGTAGTCGCCGCGGTAACCGTTGTCCGGGAAGGGCACCGCCCCGCCGCGCTGCTCCAGGTAGCGCAGCAGCACGGACACCGCGAGGATGTCCATCTGCCGGCCGGCGTCGTTGACGTAGTACTCCCGCTGGACGTCGAAGCCGGCGGTGGCGAGCAGGCTCGCCAGCGCGCTCCCGAACGCCGCGCCCCGGCCGTGGCCCACGTGCAGCGGCCCGGTGGGATTGGCGGAGACGAACTCCACCAGGATGCGCCGGCCCTCGCCCGCGCGGCTGCGCCCGAAGGCCTCGCCCTGCTCCCAGACGTCGCGGATCACCGCGAAGGCGGCGTCGGCGGTGAGGAAGAAATTGATGAACCCGGGGCCCGCGATCTCCACGCGCTCGACATAGCGGTGCGGCGGCAGGGCGTCGACCAGCGCCTGGGCGAGCTCCCGCGGCGGCCGTCGTGCCGGCTTGGCCAGGCGCATCGCGGTGTTGGTGGCGAAGTCGCCATGGCCCTCGCCGCGGCCGCGCTCGACCTGCACGTCGATGTCGAGCCCGGCGGGAAGGGTGCCGTCGGCCTGCAGCGTGCCGATGGCCTGCTCGACGAGCTGCGCGAGTAGATTCTTCATAGGGTCCGGGTGGTATCCGTCTGCGGGGTGTCGAAGCGCCCTATTATCGCCTGTGTACCCGCTCATGCAAGGCAGCCGGGGCCCCGCCCGGGCAACGCCCGTCGGGGGCGGCGCGGGCGGGGGCGACGGCAGGCGCGCACGAGGCGTTCCCGGCTGCGTCTGCGCCCGCGCGCATTGCGGTTACAGCATGTCCGCCGGGTCGACGTCGATGCTCCAGCGCACCCGCCGCGCCTGCGGGAGGGCGGCGACGCCGGGCAGCCAGCGTTTCAGGCCGGCCTGGAGGTGGCGGCGGGAGGGCGCGCGCACGAGGAGCTGGGCGCGGACCCGCCCCGCCCGGCGCTCCATGGGCGCCGGTACCGGCCCGAGGAGCTCCAGTCGCGTGCCCTCCGGGCCGGCGGCGCGGGCGGCGTCGAGGAATTCCCGGGGTGCGGCCTCGTCGACGGCCTCGGCGCGGAGCAGGGCCATGGCCGTGTAGGGTGGCAGGCCGGCGGCCTCGCGTTCCAGCAGCGCGTCCTCGGCGAAGCGGCGGTAGCCGGCGTGGACGAGGAGCTGCAGCAGCGGGTGTTCCGGGTGGTGGGTCTGGATCGCGACCTCGCCGGGGCGCTCCGCCCGCCCGGCGCGTCCGGCCACCTGGATGATGAGCTGTGCGAGTCGTTCCGGGGCGCGGAAGTCGGCGCTGAACAGGCCCTGGTCGGCATCCACCACCGCCACCAGGGTGACCGCCGGCAGGTGGTGCCCCTTGGCGAGCATCTGGGTGCCCAGGAGGATGCGCGCCTCGCCGCGCTGCGCCGCCGCCATCTGCCGCTCGAAGGCACCCTTGCGCCGGGTGCTGTCGCGGTCGATGCGGACCATGGCGGTGTCGGGGAAGGCGGCCTCGATGGCCTCGGCCAGGCGCTCGGTGCCCTGGCCCACGGGGCGCAGGTCGACGCTGCCGCAGTCCGGGCAGGCCCGTGGGACCGGGCGCTCGTGGTCGCAGTGATGGCAGTGCAGGCGGCGGTCGTGGCGGTGGTAGGTCAGCCGTGCGTCGCAGCGCTCGCATTCCGAGACCCAGCCGCATTCGTGGCAGAGCAGCACCGGGGCGAAGCCGCGCCGGTTGAGAAACACCAGCACCTGCCCGTCGTCGTCCAGGTGGGCGCGCATCTGCTCGATCAGCGGCGCCGAGAGGCCGTCCCGCAGGGGGCGGCCGCGGACGTCCAGGAGCCGGAAGCGGGGCATGGCCGCGCCGCCGGCCCGCTGGGGCAGGCGCAGCTCCCGGTAACGGCCGAGGCGCATGTTGTGCAGGGTCTCCAGTGAGGGGGTCGCGCTGCCGAGGATCACGGTCAGCCCCAGGCGCTGGGCGCGGACCACGGCGAGGTCCCGGGCGGAGTAGCGGAAGCCGTCCTGCTGCTTGAGCGAGGCGTCATGCTCCTCGTCCACCAGGATGAGGCCGGGGCGGGCTAGGGGCGTGAACACCGCCGAGCGCGTGCCGATGATCACGTCCGCCACGCCGTCCCGGGCGGCGAGCCAGCCGTCCAGGCGCTCGCCGGCGGCGAGGCCGGAGTGGAGCACGGCGATGCGGGCGGCGAGCCGGCGGGCGAAGCGGTCGACGAGCTGCGGGGTCAGGCCGATCTCGGGGACGATCACCAGGGCCTGGCGCCCCGCGGCGAGCACCGCCTCGATGGCGTGGAGGTAGACCTCGGTCTTGCCGCTGCCGGTCACGCCCTCGACCACCAGCGGGGCGAATCCCTCGGCGCCGCGAACGGCGTCCACCGCGTCGCGCTGGGCGTCGTTGAGCGTCGGGCGGTCGCCGCCGTCGTCGTGGCCCTCGATGAGCCCGGGGGTGTCCACCTGCCCGGCCCGGGCGAGACCGCGCTCGACCAGCCGCTGGAGGCCGCCGCGCCAGTCACCCTCCGCCTCGGGGAAGTGGGCGGCGGCGAGGCTGCCGAGGGACTGCAGGCGCGCGAGCAGCGCCGCCTGCCGCGGGGCGCGGGCGGCGAGGGTGTCGGGCGGGGTGTCGCGCCCGGTGTCGGTGAGTCGCCAGACGGTCTCGCGGGTGTACTGTGCCGGCTGGCCGTGGCGCAGGCGTACGGGCAGCGCGCTCGTCAGCGCCTCGCCCACCGGGTGGTGGTAGTAGCCGGCCGCCCAGAGCGTGAGTTCGAGCAGTTCCCCGGGCAGCACCGCGGTGTCGTCGAGGAGCTCGCCGAGCGGGCGCAGGCGCCGCGTGGGGAGCTCGCTGTGCGTGGCCGTGGCGACGACCACGCCGATCACCTGGCGGCGGCCGAGGGGCACGCGCACCCGCGCCCCCGGCTCCGGCACGGCGGCGGTGATGCGGTAGTCCAGCGGCTCCGGCAGCGGGCCGGGCACGGCGACGCGGGCGATCTGCGGCGGTTCGGGCATGCGTCTCGGGCGGCGTTCGTTTGCCGCCCAGTGTAACCGGCGACCGGGCGGTTGCGGCGGCGGGTTTTCCCCACATGCTGTGGATAACTGTGTGGAAGAATTCTGGGAATATCCCCTAAGTGCCTGTCGGGCAAGCGGGTTAGCGAATATGCCGAAAATTTAACCGCTATAAAATTGCTTTTTAAAACAGAAGGTTATTATATTGCCCCCCAGCTATCGACGATACCGGCCCGACCTGCAGTCCGGTTGCCGGCAGGGGACGAACACGGTGGATAACTGCGAGACGGCGCCGCCCGCCGGTGCCTGGGATCACCACCTCGGGCGGATCGAGGCGATGCTGCGCGAGGCGCCGGAGGGGCTCGCGGAGTTCGAGCTGATCCGCGCGCTACAGGCCAGGGATGATGTCCCGGAGATCGCGCCGGGCTGCCTGGCGCGACCGCTGGCGATGTATCGGACCCACTTCCTGCTCTTCCACACCCTCTACCGCCTGGGCGAGCGTCTGGCCGTGCACGGCGAGGACGTGCAGGTGGACTGCCTGTGCATCCGCATCCTGCCGCGGACGACGGCGTCAGCGCTGGGGGCGCCGGACGGCGTGCGCGCGTTCTACACGGACATGGGCAACCTCGACGGGATCACCGAGGCGGAGGTGGAACGGCTGCTCGGCTCGTTCTGGCAGCGTCTGGCGCGGGACGACGGCCGCGCGGACGCACTGGCGGAGCTGGGGCTGTCGGACCCGGTGGACGACGCGGCGATCCGCGCCGCCTACCGGCGGCTGGCGATGCGCCACCACCCGGACCGCGGCGGCGACGGCGGGCGGCTGCGCGAGATCAACCGCGCGATGCGCACGCTCGGGCTGCAGTGATCCGACTCAGGCCCCGCCGCTGCCCTCGCAGCCGCCGCCGACCTGCCACACCGCCGCCGCCTCGCGCTTGATCGCCTCGCCGTCGACGTCCGGGAACGCCGCGCCGAGGATCCGCGCGAGCGCGTCCAGGGCCTGGGGCTCCGGGCGGGGACAGCTCTTGCGCGTGTACAGAGCCGCGTTGGCCGTGGCATCGCGCCAGCGCTCCGCCTCCGCGGAGACCGGGCACTGCCCGCGGGGGAAGTCCTCGAGCAGGAGCTGCTGCTCGATGCGTTCCGCCTCCAGCTCCTGGCGCAGCACCTCGTGGCGCAGGGCCTCGGTACGCGTCTCCAGCCCCGGGGGCGGCTGCTGGCGCAGGCGGCGGCGCAGTGCGCGCATGGGCTCGATGACCTCGCGGTGCCACTCCGTCGCGCGGCGCACGGTGGTCTCCAGCTGGGTCGCGCCCATACGGCCGTAGCCGTGGGCGCCGGTCCAGATCGCCCCGAGCAGGGTGGAGATGCTCAGCCCGTAGCGCGCCTGCACGGCGAGGCAGGTGTCCTTGATGCCCTGCATGCCGTAGACGCGCACGGCGAAGTCCCAGAGCGCGGCCGCCTCGTCGGCGACGGACGCCGGCTGATCGTTCATGCCCGCCTCAGCGCAGCTGGAAGCCGCCGCCCTGGCCGCCTCCGCCGCCGGGCATGCCGCCACCGCCCTGGCCGCCCATCTGGTCGGGGGTGACGATGCGGGAGGCGGACTCGCGCTGCATCTCCTTGAGCTCATCCATGGTCTGCTCAAGGGCCTGCTGCGCGGCCTCCGGGAAGGCCTCCATGGCGCCGTCGAGGCTGTCCGCATCCAGCTCGAAGGACAGCGGCAGCGCGCCCGCGGGGGTCATCACCTGGGTCTGGCCGAGGTAGAGCACGTCGCGGTCGGGGTCGTCGCTGCCGTCGCTGCGCACGGGGGTGAGGCGCTGGATGGTGCCGATGCGCCGATCGGTGAAGACCTCCTCACGGAAGAGCCCGTTCGGGTCCATCTTCATCTCGGAGAGACCGGATTCGTCTGCCATTTCGATTCCTCTACGGGTTGTGCGTTCCAACGGACGCTAGCCTACCAGAGGCGGTGTTGGTGGTGCGTCCCTCCCGGGTATGAGGGCGATCGTGTCGGGGTCAAGGTGGCCGCCGCCCGCGGCGGGTGCCGCGGGCGGGGTCGAACGCCTCAGCCGGGGCAGCCGAGGGCGTCGGCGTGGTGGCGGAGATGGTCGTCGATGAAGCTGGCGATAAAGAAGTAGCTGTGGTCGTACCCCGGGCGGCGGCGCAGGGTCAGGGGGTGCCCGGCCGCCGCGCAGGCGCTCTCCAGGGCCTCGGGATGGAGCTGTTCGGCGAGGAAGCCGTCGGCCTCGCCCTGGTCTACCAGCAGCGGCAGGCGCTCGGAGGCGGTGGCGACGAGGTGGCTGGCGTCGTAGGCCGCCCATTCCGTCTCGTCGTCGCCGAGATAGCGGGAGAACGCCTTGTGCCCCCATGGCACGGCGACGGGATTGCAGATCGGTGCGAACGCGGAGACCGAGCGGTAGCGGCCCGGGTTGCGCAGGGCGCAGACCAGCGCCCCGTGCCCGCCCATGGAGTGGCCGCTGATCGCGCGTCGGTCGGTGACCGGCAGCTCGGCCTCCACCAGCGCCGGCAGCTCCTCGACGACGTAGTCGTACATCCGGTAGTGGGCGTCCCACGGTGCGCGGGTCGCGTTGACGTAGAAACCCGCACCGGAGCCGAAGTCGTACTCGTCGTGTTCGCCGGGCAGATCGGTACCCCGCGGGCTGGTGTCGGGGCAGATGATGGCCATGCCCAGCTCGGCGGCGAGGCGCTGGGCGCCCGCCTTCTGCATGAAGTTCTCGTCGGTGCAGGTCAGCCCCGAGAGCCAGTAGAGCACCGGCACCGGCTGGCGCTCGGCCTGCGGCGGCAGGTAGACGCCGAAGATCATCTGGCAGTCGAGGCTGCGTGCGTGGTGGCGGTAGCGCAGCACGCGGCCGTCGAAGCAGCGGTTCTCGGCGACGGTTTCCAGTGTCGGCTGTTCCGGCATCATCCCCTCCGCTTCAGAAGTACACCACCGAGCGGATGCTCTCGCCGGCGTGCATCAGCTCGAAGGCGCGGTTGATCTCCTCCAGCCCCATGGTGTGGGTGACGAACTCGTCGATGTTGATATCGCCGTCCATGTACCGGGTGACGTAGCCCGGCAGCTCGGTGCGGCCCTTCACGCCGCCGAACGCGGACCCGCGCCAGACCCGCCCGGTGACGAGCTGGAACGGCCGGGTGGAGATCTCCTCGCCGGCACCGGCGACGCCGATGATCGTCGACTCGCCCCAGCCCTTGTGGCAGCACTCCAGCGCGGCACGCATGGTGTTCACGTTGCCGATGCACTCGAACGAGTAGTCGACGCCGCCGTCGGTCATCTCCGTGAGGACCTGCTGGATCGGCGCGTCGTAGTCCTTCGGGTTGACGAAGTCCGTGGCGCCGAGCTGGCCGGCGAACTCGAACTTGCCGGGCTCGATGTCCACGGCGATGATGCGCTCCGCCTTCGCCAGCACCGCCCCCTGGATCACGCTCAGGCCGACGGCGCCGAGGCCGAACACCGCCACCGTCGAGCCGGGCTCCACCCTGGCGGTGTTGTGCACCGCGCCGATGCCGGTGGTGATGCCGCAGCCGAGCAGGCAGACCTTGTCCAGCGGGGCGTCGGTGCTGACCTTTACCAGCGCGATCTCCGGCAGCACGGTGTACTCGGAGAACGTCGACGTGCCCATGTAGTGGTGGATCTTCTCGCCCTTGTAGGAGAAACGGCTGGTGCCGTCGGGCATCACCCCCTGGCCCTGGGTGGCGCGGATGGCGGAGCACAGGTTGGTCTTGCCGGAGCGGCAGAACTTGCACTCGCCGCACTCCGGCGTATAGAGCGGGATGACGTGGTCGCCGGGGGCCAGGCTGGTGACGCCCGGGCCGACCTCCTCGACCACCGCACCGCCCTCGTGACCGAGGATGACCGGGAAGTTCCCCTCCGGGTCGGCGCCGGAGAGGGTGAACGCGTCGGTGTGGCACACACCGGTGGCGACGTTGCGCACGAGCACCTCGCCCTCGCGCGGCGGGGCGACATCGACCTCGACGATCTCCAGCGGATCTCCTGCCTTGAAGGCGACGGCGGCACGGGACTTCATGGTTATCCTCCTGCGCGGGGCGCGGGTGAGCGGTTCTGAATGTATCGCCGCAGTTTAGGAAGCCCCGAATACACGATAAAGTGCAAAAGTATCATTAGTCTTTTGCAGAATTGCATCAATGAGTCGATGGGATGATGTCGAGGCCTTCGTGGCCGTGGTCGAGGAGGGCGGTTTCTCCGCCGGTGCCCGGGCGCTGGGGACCTCGCCCTCGTTCGCCAGCCGGGCGATCCAGCGCCTGGAGCGGCGCCTCGCCGTACAGCTGCTCCACCGCACCACCCGCCAGCTGCGCCTGACCGACAGCGGCCGGCGCTACTTCGAGGAATGCCGCTCGCTGGTGACCGCGCTGGACGCGGCGGAGCGCTCGGTGCAGGCCATGGAGGCCGCCCCCCGGGGGCTGATCCGAATGAGCTGCGCCACCTACTTCGGTGAGCACTACCTCGCCCCGGCGGTGAACGACTTCATGCTCCAGTACCCGGAGATCAGCGTGGAGCTGGAGCTGACCAACCGCGTGGTCGACCTGGTGCAGGAGGGCTTCGACCTCGCCGTGCGCCTCGGCAGCCTCAAGGATTCCAGCCTCGTGGCCCGCCGCCTCGCCCCGCGGCGGCTGCACGTGTGTGCCTCGCCGGGGTATCTCGCGCGCCACGGCCACCCCGCGTCGCCGGAGGCGCTGGCCCGCCATCAGTGCCTGGTGGGCTCCACCGATTACTGGACCTTCTCCATCAACGGCCGCCGGGAGGATCGCCGTGTCCGTGGCCGGCTGCGCTGCAACAACGGCCTGGCGCTGCTGGATGCCGCCCTCAAGGGCCTGGGGATCGCCCAGCTCCCCGCCCACTATGTGGCCGGCCCGCTGGCCCGCGGCGAGCTGGTGGAGGTCCTGCCGGACTACCGGTTCACCGACGCCGGCGTGTACGCGGTGTATCCGTGGAGCCGCTACCCGGCGCCCAAGGTCCGGGCGATGGTCGATTTCCTGCTGGCGCATTTCCAGACCCCGGCATCGGCAGAGCGTGCCGGATCCGATGCAAGTGCCGCTAGCGCAGATGCGGGGCGATGATGCCGAAGCGCTGCATCCGGCGGTAGACCGTGGGCCGGGAGACGCCGAGCTGGCGGGCGACGGCGCTGACGTTCCAGCGCGAGTGGCGCAGGGCCTCGTGCAGGGCCTGGCCGTCCGGTGGCAGCGCCGCCGCCTCCGGGGGCGGTGCCTCGCGGTTGCCGGCCCCGGTGCGGCACTCCTCGGGCAGGTCGGTGACGGCGATCTCCGTGCCCTCGCCGGTGGCCAGCGCGTAGGCCAGGGCGTTGCGGAGCTGGCGTATATTCCCCGGCCAGGGGTAGGCGAGCAGGGCGCTGATGGTGTCCGCGCGCAGTCGCACGTGGCTGTCCCGTTCGCGGCTGAGCGCGGCGAACAGCCGCTCGATGATGTACTGCCGGTCGGCGCGTTCGCGTAGCGGCGGCAGCCGCAGCGTGGCACCGTTGAGGCGGTAGTAGAGGTCCTCGCGGAAGCCGCCCTCGGTGACCATTTCGTTGATGTCCCGGTGGGTGGCGGCGATCACCCGCAGGTCCACGCCCACCGGCCGGTCCGCCCCCAGCGGGGTGACCTCGCGCTCGGCGAGCACCCGCAGCAGCCGGGTCTGAAGGTGCAGCGGCATGTCCCCGATCTCGTCGAGAAACAGGGTGCCGCCGTCGGCCTGCTGGAGTAATCCCTGCATGCCCCGGCTGCGTCCCCCGGTGAACGCGCCGGCTCGGTAGCCGAACAGCTCGCTCTCGATCAGCGCTTCCGGTATGGCGGCACAGTTGACGGCAACGAACGCGCCACGGGCGCGGTGACTGGAGTCGTGGATGGCCCGGGCGAGGCGCTCCTTGCCGGTGCCGGTCTCCCCGGTGATCACGATGTTCACCGTTTCGTTGCGCAGCCGCCGGGCGATGGACAGGGTCTTGCGCATGGACGGATCGTCCGCGGCGAGGGCGTCGAGGGCCGGTACCGCTTCCCCGTCGGCCGGGGGGATGCCGGTCCCGCTGCCGGACCGGCGCCGGGGTTCCAGCACCGTGCCGAAGAGGATCTCGCCGTCGCCGCGGGTGCGGAAGGCGCGGACCTGGTCATCGGAGGCGAGCGGGATGCTCCAGATGTCGGTGAGCTCGCAGTCGAGCAGGTGGTGGATGGGCGGGTGGGGCCGGCTGCCGTCCGCCCTCGTTGCCGGCCACGGGTGGCGTGCGATCAGGGCGCGGCCGGCGGTGTTGGCGGCGATCACGGTGCCGTCCCTGTCCAGCGCGAACATCCGCTCGCCGTTGACGTGCACGAACTCGCGCGAGCTGCCGCAGCGGAAGATGTGATGGTCGCGGTAGCGGCGCAGGAAGTAGGCGTCCTCGATCATGCGCGCGTGAAGCAGGACCAGCTGCAGCGCGAAGCTCTGGCTGGCGGCGTCGCCCGGGGAGTCCAGCGCCGATATGTCGAGCACCGCCATGACGTCGCCGGCGGGATCGGTGATCGGAGCTGCAGTACAGGTGAGCCCGATGTGTGTGGCGTCGAAGTGATCGTCGCGGTGGCAGGTGAGGGAAACCCCCTCCTCGATGCAGGTGCCCACGCCGCAGGTGCCGGCGTGATGCTCGCGCCAGTCCGCACCGAGATAGAGCCCGGCGCGGCGCAGCCGGCGGTCGTCGGCACGCTCGCCGAGGAACTGCACGGTGATGCCGCGGCGGTCGGTGAGCAGGAGGACGTAGCCGAGCTGCGCGACCTGCCGGTAGAGCTGCTCGACCCCGGCGCGGGCGACGTTGAGCAGCTCGTCGGCGCGATCCTGGTGCTCACGCAGGGTCTCGCTGGTAACGATACGTGCCGCCCGGGGGCGGCTCGGGTCGAGACCGTGCTCGAGCACGCAGCGTTTCCAGGAGCGCTCGATCAGCGAGGCCTTGCCCGGGATCGGTAGATCACTTCCCGCGCAACGGATGATCGCATCGATGTGCGAGCGCTGCTCGCCCCTGAGCGCCATCGTCTCTCCTCCACGGGCGGGCGGTGGTGCTGCCGGCCGTCCCTCGCCGTACGATGCCGGTCCGCCTCTGTTGTCCGCGCCGTCTCGTGCGGGCGTAGATTCTCCAGCTTACCCCCGCCCCATGTGCTGTCAACCCGACATGTTTTTATTAAAAACAGCACGTTACATGTGTAAAGCATACCCGGCCATGGCGTTACACCTGTAACGCCATGGCCGGGTATGCAGTCCCTTCAAGACTGCCCCGCGGCACTCTGGGGAATCCAGGAAAAGACGTTCAATCAGTGGCTTGTGTCATCCGCCGGCCGCGGCGGCGGGGCTGGCACGAACACTGCTCCGTCACCCCCGGTGGGCCATCGCGCCCGCTGCACGATAAACCAGCACCATGGAGGAGAGACCATGAACGCAGTCGTGGATGACGCGACCACCCGGGTGAACGCGTGGCTCCGGGACTTCGGCGCCGCTCTGGAGCGTCACGACGTCGAGGCCGCCGTGTCGATGTTCGCCGACGAGTGCTACTGGCGGGACCTCGTCACGTTCACCTGGAACATCAAGACCGTGGAGGGCCGGGATGCCGTACGGGACATGCTGGCCGCCACACTCGAGCATACCCGCCCGTCGCAGTGGCGGCTGGATGGGGAGGCCGGCGAGGCCGACGGTGTCAGTGAAGGGTGGCTGACGTTCTCGACGGCGACGGCGCACGGTGAGGGCCATATCCGGCTGGACCGCGACGGCCGCTGCTGGACGCTGCTTACGGCTATGACGGCGCTGAGGGATTTTCCGGAGCCCGCCGGAAAGCGGCGGCCGATGGGGGCCGAGCACGGCATCGTGCGCAACCGCCAGACCTGGCTGGAGGCCCGGGAGGAGGAGCAGCGGCGCCTGGGCTACGAGGAGCAGCCTTACTGCGTGATCGTCGGCGGCGGCCAGGGCGGGATCGGCCTGGGGGCGCGCCTGCGGCGCATGGGCGTGCCGACCATCATCGTCGAGCGTAATGCCCGCCCCGGGGACTCCTGGCGCAAGCGCTACCGCTCGCTGTGCCTGCACGACCCGGTCTGGTACGACCACCTGCCGTACCTGCCCTTTCCCGATCACTGGCCGGTGTTCTCGCCCAAGGACAAGATCGGCGACTGGCTGGAGATGTACACCCGCGTCATGGAGCTGAACTACTGGCACTCCACCGAGTGCCGCAGCGCGGCCTACGACGAGGACGCCGGGGAATGGGTCGTCCACGTCGAGCGCGAGGGCCGGCCGGTGACGCTGCGCCCCCGCCAGCTGGTGCTCGCCACCGGCATGTCCGGCATGCCCAACGTGCCCGATTTCCCGGGAGCGGCGGATTTCCGGGGCGAGCAGTGCCACTCCAGCCGGTTCACCAGTGGCGAGGCGTACGCGGACCGGCAGTGCGTCGTTGTGGGCGCGAACAACTCCGCCCACGACATCAGCGCGGATCTCTGGGAGAACGGTGCCCGCGTCACCATGGTCCAGCGCTCCTCCACCCACGTGGTGAAGTCCGAGTCGCTGATGACCCACGCCCTGGGGCCGCTGTACTCCCAGGAAGCGGTGGATGCGGGCATCACCACCCACCGGGCGGATATGACCTTCGCCTCCATTCCCTTCCGGATCATGCCGGACTTCCACATCCCGGTGTACGAGCGCATCGCCGAGGAGGACGCGGCGTTCTACCGGCGCCTCGAGGAGGCCGGTTTCACTCTCGACTTCGGCGAGGACGGCTCGGGGCTGTTCATGAAGTACCTCCGCCGGGCCTCGGGCTACTACATCGACGTCGGTGCCTCGGAGCTCATCGCCCAGGGGGAGATCGGGATACGCAGCGGCGTGACCATCGAA
>NZ_WNXE01000026.1:28948-34519 GCF_010993615.1 Arhodomonas sp. KWT
GCTGCCGGCGGACCTGATCGTCTACGCCACCGGCTACGGCTCCATGAACGGCTGGGCCGCCGAGATCATCTCCCAGGAGGTCGCCGACCGGGTCGGCAAGTGCTGGGGCATGGGCTCGGACACCAAGCGCGACCCCGGCCCGTGGGAAGGCGAGCTGCGCAACATGTGGAAGCCCACGCAGCAGCCGGCGCTGTGGTTCCACGGCGGCAACCTGCACCAGTCGCGCCACTACTCCCACTACCTGGCGCTGCAGCTCAAGGCGCGGATGGAGGGCATCGACACCCCGGTGTACGGCATGCCCGAGGTCCACCACCTGAGCTGAGCCGCGGGCGTAAACAGATCGCCACGAAGCAGGGCAGTCGCCCCACGACGGAGACGGCCCCGCGTAGGTCGTGCACGGCCTCTGGCCGTGTGCGATGTTTCGCTGCAACGCCCGGGACGTCGCGCACCTCACGGTGCACGACCTACGTGTCTATTAGTCCCGGCCGTCGCGAACACAAGGTCGGTTACTCGTGGCAACGGACGGCGGTGGTGGTGTCGCCGGACACCTCTGCGGTCGTGCCTGGTGTCGGTGTAATCGCGGCCACGAACGGGCCTGTGGTCGAGGAGGGTACGACGGCCCCGGCTCCCTGGTCATCGCCTGTGGCCACTTCCCGGCAAGGCGCGCTCAACCAAAAAAGGCCGCCCCGGGGGGCGGCCTTTTCGTGTTGCCGGAGTGTCTTGCCGGCGGTTAGAACTGCTTGACCACCTGAACCAGCTCGCCGGCGACCTTCTGGCCGTCGCCGAAGAGCATGCGGGTGTTGTCCGCGAAGAACAGGTGGTTCTCCACCCCGGAGAAGCCCGTGCCGCGTCCGCGCTTGATCACGATGACGTTCTCGGCGTCGGACACGTTGAGGATGGGCATGCCGTAGATGGGGCTGGACTCGTCGGTCTTCGCCGCCGGATTGACCACGTCGTTGGCGCCGATAACCAGGGCCACGTCGGTGGTCGCGAACTCGGCGTTGATGTCCTCCATGTCATAGATCATGTCATAGGGGACACCCGCCTCGGCGAGCAGGACGTTCATGTGCCCGGGCATGCGGCCCGCCACCGGGTGGATGGCGAACTTCACGGTCACGCCCTTGTCCTGCAGCAGCTCGACCATCTCCCAGATCTTGTGCTGCGCCTGGGCGACGGCCATGCCGTAGCCGGGGACGATGATCACCTGGCTGGCGTAGGCCATCATGATGCCGGCGTCCTCGGCCTGAACTTCCTTCATCTCGCCCTCGGGGCCCTCGGACTCGGCGGACTCGGTGGTGCCGAAGCCGCTGAACAGCACGTTGGTCAGCGGGCGGTTCATCGCCTTGGCCATGAGCTGGGTGAGCAGCGAGCCCGCCGCGCCGACCACGGTACCGGCGATGATCATCGCCGGGTTGCCGAGCACGTAGCCCTCGAAGCCGACGGCGAGGCCGGTGAGTGCGTTGAACAGCGAGATCACCACCGGCATGTCGGCGCCGCCGATCGGCACGGCCATGAACACGCCGAAGAGCAGGCCGAGGGCGAAGAAGATCACCAGCACTGCGAGGCTGTCGCTGTAGAAGCTCCAGATGCCGAAGATGATCGCCGCGGCGAAGACCACGATGTTCACCAGCTGCTGTGCCGGGATGAGGCGGTTGCGCTTGAGCCGGCCGTCGAGCTTGGCCCAGGCCACCAGCGAGCCGGTGAACGCCACCGTGCCGATGAGCGCGCCGACCAGGCCGAGGATGGCGACGTCGGCGCCCAGGGCGTGGCCCACGGTGGAGTTGCCGCCGATCAGCACCTGCGCCTGCTCGATGGTCAGGTCCTTGGCCGCGGCGAACTCGCGCACCCGCACCATCGCCTCGGCGCCGACGCTGTCCACCGCCTTGATCAGCTCCACGGCGGCGATGGCCGCGGCCGCGCCGCCGCCCATGCCGTTGTAGAGCGCGACCATCTGCGGCATGTCGGTCATGGCGACCTTGCGTGCCGAATACCAGGCGAGAACGCCGGCTACGCCGATGGCGATGACGATGAGCGTGTAGTTGGTCGCGCCGTGGAGATCCGGCTTGAAGAAAGTGGCCACGGTGGCGATGACCATGCCCACGCCCGCCCAGACGATGCCTTTGCGGGCCGTCTTCGGCGAGCTCATTCCCTTGAGGCCGAGGATGAAGAGCACGGCCGCCAGGAAGTAGGAAAGCTGTACCACGTTATTCATTATCGACAGGCCCCCTGCTTACTGCTCGTCCTTGCTCTTGAACATCTCGAGCATACGTTCGGTCACCACGTAGCCGCCGACCGCGTTGCCGGCGGCCAGCAGCACGGCGAAGAAGCCGATGAGCTGCTCAACGCCGGTCTCGGCGTGGCCGAGCGCGACCATCGCGCCGACGACGACGATGCCGTGGACGAAGTTCGACCCCGACATCAGCGGGGTATGCAGGATCACCGGCACGCGTGCGATCACCTCGTAGCCGGTGAACGCGGCGAGCATGAAGATGTACAGGGCGACAAAACCTTCGATGACCATTACTTGTTCCCTCCTTCCAGGCGCTCGCGCGTGGGCTCGTGCCGGACCTCGCCGTCGTGGGTGAGGCAGCTGTCGGCGATGACCTGATCGTCCCAGTCGAGGTTCAGCTCGCCTTCCTTAACCAGAAGCGCCAGCAGGTTGTAGAGGTTGCGCGAGTACATTTCGCTGGCGTGGGTGGCCGCCGAGCTGGCGATGTTGCGCGGCCCGACGACGATCACGCCGTTGTGGTCGACGTCCTCGCCGGCCTTGGTGAGCTCGCAGTTGCCCCCGGTCTCCGCGGCCATGTCCACGATCACGGCGCCGCGTTTCATGCGCTCCACCGTGGCCTTGTCGATGATCTTGGGCGCGGGCTTGCCGGGGATGGCGGCGGTGGTGATCACCGCATCCGCAGCGGCGACATGGTCCGCGAGGACCTCCTGCTGCTGGCGGCGCTCCTCGTCGGTGAGCTCGCGGGCGTAGCCGCCCTCGCCCTCGGCCTTCACGCCGGTCTCGACGAACTTGCCGCCGAGAGACTCCACCTGTTCCTTGGTGGCCGAGCGCACGTCGTAGGCCTCGACGATCGCACCCAGGCGCTTGGCCGTCGCGATCGCCTGCAGGCCGGCCACGCCAGCGCCGATGACCAGCGCCTTGGCCGGGCGGATGGTGCCCGCGGCGGTGGTGAGCATCGGGAACAGCCGCGGGCTGCGCGAGGCGGCTAACAGGGCGCACTTGTAGCCGGCCAGACTCGCCTGCGAGGACAGGGCGTCGATGGACTGTGCGCGGGTGATGCGCGGCACCAGCTCCATGGAGAAGCTCGTGACACGGCGCTTGAGCAGGTTCTTGATCCGGCTGTCGCCCTCGTGGGGGGCCATGAAGCCGAGCAGGCAGCTGCCTTCGCGGAGCTTGCCTGCATCCTCCACCGTCGGCGGCTGGACCCGCAGGACCACGTCGGCGGCGGCGTAGAGCTCGTCGGCGCTGTCGACGACGGTCACGCCCTCGTAGTCCGCGTCGTTGAAGCCGCTGGACTCGCCGGCGCCCGCCTGCAGCAGGACCTCCACGCCGAGCTTGTCGAGCTGCTTGACGACGCTGGGTACCAGTGCCACCCGGCGTTCGCCGGGCGCCGTTTCCCTGGGCACGGCAACTTTGATCGTCATTAAACTGTCTCCCGTATTGTCGTGCTGTTGTATCCGGTGCCGTTCCCCGTCGTGGCGGGTCGGGGGTTCCCCCCGCCGGGGCCGGCCGGATCGGTCCGGACGCGCTGGTGGTGCCGCGCCGGCGCAGCATGCCCGCGGGCGTGCCTCGGCAGCGCTGGGGCAGGCCCACGCGTACCAGTGTAGTGCCCGGCCCGCCGCACCATGGCCGCCGGCGGGCGGCGTAGCGCGGGCGGGACCACACGGGTCGACCGATCGACCAGTATATGGGGGTTCGGTGCTAGGGTCTAACCTATGGAAAGTATATTTTAGATAGCTTGCCTCTATCCTAATGCCATGACCCCGCCCTCTGCGGGCGCCGGAGCCGCTGTCAGGCGCGTGTAACGGTTGCGCGGCAGAGTGTGGGTATGGAATAAAGGATTCATCCAAGACCCGTCGCAGGGCGGCGGGAAGGCGGGGTGTATCGATGAGGGGCCTTGAGCACCACATACTCCGCACCGATGTCTCCGGCATGCCGCTGGAGTGGATCACCTACCAGGACGCGGTGCGGCTCTATTATCTCGCGCAGGTGGCTTTCGCCTGCGGCCAGCGGCTCTATCGCATACGGGGCGGATACAACGCGGTGACGGGCAGGCGCAGCGTCATCGACGTCAACTCGATCATCGCCACCGAAGGCACCGCCCAGGCGGCACTCAAGGGCCGCGCCGGTTACATTCCCCCCCTCAACAACGCCACCCTCTTCCGTCGCGACGACCACATCTGCCTCTACTGCGGCGAGCGCCTGCGCGTGAGTCTCCTCTCCCGGGATCACGTCAAACCGGTGAGCCGCGGTGGCCTGGACGTGTGGAACAACGTGGTCACCGCCTGCAAGCGCTGCAACAACCACAAGGGGCATCACGCCCCGGAAGAGGTGGGCATGCAGTTGCTCGCGGTGCCGTTCACGCCGACCCACGCCGAGTACGTCTACCTCCAGGGCCGGCGCATCCTCGCCGACCAGATGGCGTTCCTGCGCGCGCATTTCCCGCGGCGCAGTCCGCTGCGCGAGCGCCGGGGCATGCTGCCGCACGCGTGAGCCGCGCCGGCTGGCCAAGGCGCGGGCGCTTGCCTACACTGCCTCGGTACCCGACAGCCCCATGGGAGAGCCGTGTACCGGCCGTTGTACCTGATCGACGCCAGCCTCTACATCTTCCGCGCGTGGTTCGCCGTGCCCGAGGCGGTCCGCGACGATAGCGGCGCCTGCGCCAATGCCGTCCACGGCTTCGGGAGCTTCCTCTGCGATCTCATCGAGTACGAGGGGCCGAGCCACGTGGTCTGCGCCTTCGACGAGAGCCTGACCACCTCGTTCCGCAACGAGCTCTACCCCGACTACAAGGCCAACCGCCCGCCGCCGCCACCGGAGCTCGAGCGCCAGTTCGACGTCTGCCGCGAGCTCGCCGAGGCCCTAGGCGTGGCCACCCTGGCGAGCCCGCGCTACGAGGCGGACGACCTCGTCGGCAGCGCGGCGCGGCACTGGCGCGAGGCGGGCTACCACATGGTGTTCGTCACCGCGGACAAGGACTACGCCCAGCTCCTGGAACCCGGCGACTGGTGGTGGGACGCCGCCCGCGACCGCTGGCTGGATCCGGCCGGGGTCGAGGAGACGCTGGGTGTGCCGCCCGGGCGGGTCGCGGACCTGCTCGCGCTCGCCGGCGATGCCGTGGACAACATCCCCGGGGTGCCCGGCATCGGCACCAAGACCGCCGCCGCGTTGCTGGCCCGTGCCGGCAGCCTCGACGACCTGTATGCGGACCTGGACCAGGTCGCCGAGAGCGGCGTGCGCGGGGCGCGACGGGTGCGGGGGCTGCTGGAGACCCACCGCGAGCAGGCGTTCCTCTCGCGCCGGCTCACGCGCATCCGCTGCGACCTGCCCATCGCCCATGC
>NZ_WNXE01000270.1:0-1401 GCF_010993615.1 Arhodomonas sp. KWT
GTGGGCGTCGAGGTCTACCACCGCGGCGAGCGCCGCACCATCGAGGCGGACCGCGAGGTGCTGCTGTGCGCCGGCGCCATCAACAGCCCGCAGCTGCTCATGCTCTCCGGCATCGGCCCGGCGGAGCAGCTGCGCGAGCACGGCATCGAGGTGCGCCAGCACCTGCCCGGGGTGGGCGGGAACCTCCAGGATCACCTGGAGGTGTACGTGCAGTATGCCTGCACCCGCCCGATCACCCTCTACAGCGCCCTCAAGCCCTGGAATCAGGCGCTGATCGGGCTGGAGTGGCTGACCCGCCACACCGGTCTCGGCGCCACAAACCACTTCGAGTCCGGCGGCTTCATCCGCAGCGAGGCCGGGGTGAAGTACCCCAACCTCCAGTACCACTTCCTGCCCATGGCCATCAGCTACGACGGCAGCGCCACCGCGGACAGCCACGGCTTCCAGGCCCACGTCGGCCCCATGCGCCCCGAGAGCCGCGGCAGCGTGCGCCTGGCGAGCGCCGACCCGCGCGAGGCACCGCGTATCCGGTTCAACTACATGGCCACGGAGCGCGACCGCCGCGAGATGCGCGACGGCATCCGCCTGACCCGAGAGATCATGGCCCAGTCACCGCTCCAGCCCTACCGCGGCCGCGAGCTCGGCCCCGGCGACGACGTGCACACCGACGCGGAGATCGACGCATGGGTGCGCCAGAACGGCGAGAGCGCGTATCACCCGAGCGGCACCTGCCGCATGGGCCATGACGACGACGCCGTGGTGGACGGCGACGGCCGCGTCCACGGCATCGACGGCCTGCGCGTGATCGACGCCTCGATCATGCCGCGCATCGTCAGCGGCAACCTCAACGCGCCGACCATCATGATCGCCGAGCGCCTGGCGGATGCGGTGCGCGGGCGCGAGCCGCTGGCGGACGACCAGCCCTGGCACGTGCCGGAGAACTGGCAAGAGAACCAGCGCTGAGGCCGCGCGGATGGCCGTCCCCGTGCCGGGGGCGGTATCCTCCGGGGAAAAGGACAGCACGGGCACGGTCCGGTTGACGGACCGCGCCGATCCCGGAGGACCGACAGGGCATGCTGGAGACCGCCGAGCTCGGGCGGCGGGTCGACCGCCGCACCTACCACGCGGAACTCGACCCGCTGCGCCGTGAGCTGCTGGAGCTGCAGTGGCGGCTGCGGCACGCCGACTTCCCGCTGGTGCTGATCTTCGAGGGCGTGGACAACGCCGCCAAGGGTGAGCTGGTCAACACCCTCAGCGACTGGCTCGACACCCGGGCAGTCGATTTCGTCGCCTTCGGCCCCAAGACCGACGAGGAACGCGGCCGCCCGCGCTTCTGGCGCTACTGGCGGGCGCTGCCCGGGCGCGGGCGCACGGCGGTGTTCCACAGCTCCTGGTACACTG
>NZ_WNXE01000270.1:1497-2748 GCF_010993615.1 Arhodomonas sp. KWT
TGGTCGAGCGCGTGGAGAACCTGACCCCGCGGGAGCGCTGGCGCGAGGCCTACCCGGAGATCAACGAGTTCGAGGACCAGCTCGTCGAGCACGGCAGCCTGGTCATGAAGTTCTGGCTGCACATCGACGCCGACGAGCAGCTCCGGCGTTTCGAGGCCCGGGCCAACACGCCGCACAAGCACTACAAGCTGACCGACGAGGACTGGCGTAATCGCGAGCGTCGCCCGGCGTACGAGCGCGCCGTCCACGAGATGGTCGCGCACACCTCCACCGCCGCGGCCCCCTGGCAGCTCATCCCCGCCAACGACAAGCGCTACGCCCGCGTCGAGGTCATGCAGCGGCTGGTGGATGCGCTGCACGCCCGCCTCGGCGGAGAGGGGCACAAATGAGCCTGTGGCAGCAGTTCACCGACGGCCAGAGCACCCTCGCGGGGCTGCTCCTGGCGGCCCTGCTCGGCGCGCTGATCGGCCTGCAGCGGGGCTGGCAGGGCCGCGAACTCGCCCCGGGCAAGCGTATCGCCGGCTTTCGCACCTACACCCTGGTGGGTCTGCTCGGCGGCTTCGCCGTGGTACTCGCCGACCCGCTCGGCCCCTGGCCCGGGGTGGCGCTGCTCGCCGCGGTGATGGCCGCCGCGCTGGTGGCCTTCCGCCTGCAGGTCCGGCACACCGAGGACTACAGCATCACCGGCCTGGTCGGCCTGATGCTCACCTTCTGCTTCGGCGCCCTGGCGGTCGCCGGCGAACCGGTGGCCGCCGCGGCCTCGGCGGTGGTCACCGCCTTCCTGCTCGACAACAAGCAGTCCATCCACGACCTCCTCCGCCACCTGGAGGCCCGCGAGCTTGACGCCGCGCTCAAGCTGCTGCTGATCTCGGTGGTGATGCTGCCGCTGCTGCCCAACCACGGCTACGGCCCCGGCGGCGCGATCAACCCCTATGCGGTATGGTGGATGGTGGTGCTGATCGCGAGCATCTCCTTCGTCGGCTACTTCGCGATGCGCATCGGCGGCCCGGAACGGGGGACACTGTTCACCAGCCTGTTCGCCGGGCTGTCCTCCTCCACCGCGCTGACCCTGCACTTCTCGCGGCTGTCCCGGGACAACGCCGCACTCTCTCCCATGCTCGCCGCCGGCATTCTCATCGCCTGCGGCACCATGTTCCCGCGTATCCTGGTCATCTGCCTGGCGCTCAACCCGGCCCTGCTGCCCGCGCTGACCCCGCCGGTGCTGGTGATGATGGCCGCGCTCTACATCCC
>NZ_WNXE01000271.1:0-2744 GCF_010993615.1 Arhodomonas sp. KWT
AACAGGATGAACAGGATGATGTAGCTCGCCGATACCGCAATCGCCGTGCCCAGCAGCCCCTCGGTGATATAGACCAGATGCGACACGATCTGGCGCGTGGTCGCGAGCACTATGGCCTCGTTGAGATCCGGATACAGCGACAGCTTGGCGTAGAAGGCATAGACCAGAAACGCCGCCGCCAGCGCGGGCAGGCCCCAGCCGGTGACGCGCCGCGCGGCGTCGATGACCAGTCCCAGTGCGGCCAGGCCCACGACCATGTCGACATTGTTGATGCGCCCGGCCGAGACGATCACCCGGTCGGCGGAGAACAGCATGTAGCAGCCGATGGCCACCGCCAGCAGCGCCAGCACGGCCTCGGCCAGCGGCAGCCGGTCGCGCGCGCCCTTCCTGGCGAACGGGTAAATGACGAAGGTCAGCCCGAGTAGCACGTAGAGGTGGATGCTTCGCTGCTTGATGTCGACCAGCGGGCCGGCGAACGAGGTATACAGGTGAAACAGCGCGAGCAGCACGCTCACGGCGATCACGATCTGCATGATCGCCTTCGGCAGGCGATCACGCATTACGCTCTCGCGATCGTATTTCTCCAATGTCTCGCGCGACGCAATCTCCGCTTGCGGGCTCTCGCCGCCCGGCTGGGACACGCTCATAGAATCAGCCCGTTCCTCGTGTATCGATCCAGTTTCCAATCAGGGTCGGCAGCACGCGATACAGCGGCGCGCGCGCATAGGCAAACGTGAGAATGGGCGCCCCGGCGTGCCGACCGAGCGCGTGCCAGGCGCCATCGTAGCGCAGGCTGTAGTTTTCCGCCGCCGCGGCCTGCACGGCCAACGGGTCCACGACCCGGTCGATGCCGCTCATCACCACCCAGCCGTTCTCCAGCGTGGTGCGCTTGCCGGCGTGCGCCGGCACGCCCGCGCCGAAGGTCTTGAAACGGGTACTGATGAGTATGATGCGGTCGTTGTGCAGACGAAAACGTTCGATCCAGTTCTCGTGCTCCACCGAATGGGTCCAGCGCAGTGCGAAAGTCGTCCCGTCGTGCGCGGGATAGACGTAGCGCAGATCACCGTCGTGGCGGATCAGCAGCCAGGATTGCGGCCAAACGAAGACGGCGGCGATCCCCCCGATCACCGCCGTCGCCAGTATCAGGCCCCTGCGTTTGCGGGCCATTACCGCAGTGCGAAGCGGCACCCACTAGCCGGCATCGTCTTCGCCATCGCCGCCGCCCTGCTCGTCGTAGAACGCCTGCGCGCCGTCCGCCACCGGCACCACCAGGTTCCTGTCCATGCTGTCGCGGTCGAACTGCTTGAGCGCGCTGATCGAGACCTTGTCGGTGCCGAGATAGTCGTAGAAACGACGGGCCAGCTCGTGGGCGACATCGTCGTCCATGGAGCCCGGCACGATCAGCAGGTTGCGGATCGACACGGTGTTGACGGCCTGTTCGAGGTCATAGCGCTCGGGCGCGTTGGCCGGGATCTCGTAGCTCTCGTAGTAGGGATACTTCTCGAGCAGCTTGTCGGCGGTATCACCGTCGACGTTGACGAAGTTGACCTCGGTGTTCTGCATCAGCCCGGTGATGCTCGAATTGGGTACGCCCGAGGTAAAGAAGGCGGCGTCGAGGTTGCCGTTGCTCATCTCGGTGACGCTGTCGGCGTAGCCGGTGTGGCTGACCCGTCCCAGATCGTCATAGCTCAGGCCGGCGGATTCCAGCACCTTCTTGGCGCTCTGCTCGACGCCCGAGCCGACCTTGCCCACGCCGATGCGCTTGCCCTTCATGTCGGCGATGGAGTGGATATCGCTGCTCGCGGTGGCCACCACCTGGACGACATTGGGATAGAGCCCGGCGATGGACCGGATGTCCGCCTTGCGCCCGTCGAACTGGTTCTGGCCGTTGATCGCATCGTAAGCCACGTCGCTCATGACGATGGCGATCTGGTTGGTGCCGTCCTCGATATTGTTGATGTTCTGCACCGAGGCACCGGTGGAGACGACCTGCACGTCGCCGATCTTGTCGCTGGCCTCGAACACGCCCTTGAGTGCGCCGCCGATCGGATAATAGGTACCCGAGGTGCCGCCGGTGCCGAAGATCAGGTTGACCGGCTCGCTGCTGGACGACGCCTGCGCCTGATCAGGGGAGTTGTCGGCGGAGCCGCCATTGTTTTCACTGCCGTCGCCGCACCCCGCGAGCAGCAGCGTGGACAGCGCGAACGCCGCGCCGAATGCGAAAACCCGGTTCCCCATGATGGACCTCCTTGTTGGATATTGGCTATGCATGTGCCGGGGCGGGAACGCCGCAACGGCATGATGACGCCCATCAGTAGCAAACCGAGCCGCTGCGGGCAATGCAGCGATGGCGGGACGAGGCTCATGCGGGCACGTCCACCCCGGCCAGACGCCATGTGCCAGCGTCGGCGTTACGACGGTCACCGCGCAGCCCCCACCAGCGTGGTTCCGGACGTGCCGGCCTCCCCTCCTGTACGGCGTAGCGGATACGTACCGGTAAACCCCGCACGTGTCGGGACCTGCCCCGCGGACAACGTGGCGAGAAGACGCGTCCGGTCCGCACACCGGCAGGGCGGAGGCGGAAGACTGAGCACCTGCGGTGCGGCCGGTATTCCGACGCCGGCCGCACCATGAGGGGGGAGAAAGGATTTCGCTCGACGGCGGCGGTCCGGCAGCGGGGGCTACCAACCCGTGACCGACCGGAAACCGGGATCTGCCGTCGGACGCACGTCTAGACCCTGGAC
>NZ_WNXE01000272.1:0-2742 GCF_010993615.1 Arhodomonas sp. KWT
GGCCTCCATCCGCCCGGCGAGCAGGTCCTGGAGCGTGGCGGGCACGTTCTCCGACGGCGCCCTGAGCCGGTAGTGACGGACCAGCTCCTCGATGAACAGCGGTATGCCGTCACCGTGATAGAGGATACGCTCGCGTACCGCCGCGGACAGGCGGTCGCTGCCCTCCAGCACCGCGAACAGTTCCGCGCTCTCGCGGGCATCGAGGCGCCGGAGCAGGAGCCGCTCCACCGGGTCGTCGACGCGCCAGGGATAGGTGGTACCGGACCGCGCGGTGACCAGCACCATCACCGGGCAGTCCGCGAGCTCCTGGACGAAACGGCGCAGGAGCATCGCCGTGGTCGAGTCGCTCCAGTGCAGGTCCTCCACGACCAGCAGCAACGGCATCCGGGCGGCCATGGCTGCAGCCACCCCGACCAGCAGCCCGAGCACGCTGTCACGACCCTGGGCGGGATCGGCGTACTCGCTGATCAGTGCGTTCGGCCACGCCCCATCGGCCTCGATAAGCCGCCCCAGCACCCCGGCACTGCCCGGCGGCATGCCCGGAAACGCCTCGACGAAGGCATTCACCCGGGCGACCCACTGGTCATCGCTCCCGTCGACGTCCGTGCCGGGCAGGTGCTCCCGGAGCGCGCGGATCACCGGCAGGAGCGGCTGTCGCAGCGTTTCCGCGTTGCAGCGCATCACCACGGCCAGGCCCTCCTCGCGGGCACGAACCTCCGAGACCAGCCTCTGCACCAGGCGCGACTTGCCGATGCCGGGCTCGCCCTCCATCGCCACCAGGGCGAACCGTCCCCCGCGCACGCCCTCCCAGGCTTGCCGCAGACGCCGGAGCTCGTCTTCACGGCCGATCAGCGGTGACATGCCGCCCTCGCGGCCCGAGAGCGCGACACGGTCCTCGATCCCCCGGTCGCCGGTGACCCGGTGGAGCCCGATGGTCTGCTCGCCATTGCCCACACGCACCGTATCGAAGTACACACGTACCCGCTCGTGCACGGTATCGGTGACCACGCACTCACCCGCGGGTGCCGCCTCGGCGAGACGGAGCGCGGCATCCGATAGCTCGCCGCTGGGGTCCGGCAGCGCCGTGCTGCCGGCGGTGAGCATCCGCCCGGAGTGCACGGCAACGCGGGCGCTGCCCGGCGATCCCGACAGGGCCTCCCGGGTGATCCGCAGGCCGGCACGCACCGCCTGGATCGTGGCCGAACCGCTCGCCACCGGATAACCGAAGTACAGGACCAGGCGGCCGCCGTGAGAGCGGCCGGCGAGACCGCCGTGCTCGTCGGCGATGACCCCGGCCTGCCGGGTCATCTCCGCGATCCCGCGCACGCGCTCCTCGCTGTCCCAGTCCGCGGGCAGCTGCAGGCACACGGCCACCACCGTGACCAGACGCCGCTGGAGCTCCGGCTCCCCGGCCGCCTGCATCGACTGCCGGATCTCCCGGCGCCGGGCGATCGCCCGATCCCGGAGGGCGGCGGTCGCCGCATCCGGCGCCACGTCGAGCTCGCTGGCGAGGGTTTGCGCCAGGCGTTCGTAATGCTCGACGGCCTCGTCACACCGGTCGGCGTTATACAGCGTCCACAGCAGCAGCCGGTGTACCGTCTCGTCGAGGGGCTCGACCTGCAGAAACCGGCGCAGGGGGTCGAGGGCCCGCTCCGGGGCCTCGGCGCGGGCGAGGCAGTGCGCGACCTGCTCGAGGATGCTCCGGGCCCGGTCCCGGAGCGTCGTGCGCCGCTGGAGCAGCCACTCCATCACCGGCTGCGGCAGCTCGCTCGCGGTGAACCCCTGCAGGAAAGGACCGCGGTACACCGACACCGACTGCTGCATGAGGTCCAGGGCAGCGCGGCATCCGGCGGTCCTCACGTGTCCGCCGCAGCATTCCGGGCCGGCGCCGATAACGCCCGTGTCCAGCCAGCACGGCAGGCGGCTGTCCAACCCGACCGCTTCACGGCTGACCAGCAACGGCCCCTCGCCACCGGGGTCCGCGGGCAGACGCTGGCGCAGGTGGTGGAGCGTCTGCCGGAGATTGTTACGCGCGGTCCTCTCGCCCACCTCCGGCCAGAACAGGCCCGCCAGGCGGATTCGGGACAACGGCTCCCGCGCCTCCTGCACCAGATAGGCGAGCAGCGCGCCGGTCTTGGTGTCGTCGAGCCCATCGACCGGCACACCACGGATCGATACTTCCATGGGGCCGAGGCAACGGACCACCACCCCATCGGACACGGTTTCCGACGGCGGCGCTGCATGAACGCTGCCGGCCTGACTTGCCCCATTCGCGCGCATCCGCGCCACCCCCTTTCCGGCCTGATCCCTGCGCCCGTGGCCACGGGCCGGTACGCCGGCGCGCGCCCCGTTATGCCGGCGTTATCGGTTCGATCATTGGTTTTGTCCGTAAACAAACTAACGCACGGATCACGGCCTGGCCAGAAACCCGGCGACGCCGTCACCGCGGCAACCGGAACCGCGGGCGGCGCATGAAAACGGGGGATTGCGCCGCGACGCCCCCTCGTCAGGGCCCCTGAGCGATCCGTCTCACGGCCATGGCGGGCCGGTATAACGCGGCCCTAACGCGGCGGGCGTTATAAACCGCAACCCAGATTGCATGAACCGTCGCCGGGCACCCCGTCAGTGACGCGTGGCACACCGGGATGCCGGCGGACAACGTCATTCCCCAATCGCTCGTGGCCGCCGAGGCCACGCCGCACAACGTGGTGACGGAGACCGAACGGATGAAGGCGAACACAG
>NZ_WNXE01000273.1:0-2737 GCF_010993615.1 Arhodomonas sp. KWT
CGGCCTCCAGCCCGGCACAAACGGGGTCGATGATAGACGAGCTGAACGGTGGATCAAGGAATACGAGATCGAAGGGGGACGCCGGCCCGTCCAGGTAACGCCGCGCGTCCGCCACGGCGACGCTGACGCGCCCGCCGCCGTCGAGCCGCTCGACGTTCTCCCGCAGGACACCGGCGACCCGCCGCGAGCGCTCCACGCAGACCACCTCCCGCGCCCCGCGGGAGGCGGCCTCCAGGCCCAGGGCACCGCTGCCGGCGAACAGGTCCAGACATCGTGCGCCGGCGACCTCGGCACGCAGCCAGTTGAACAGCGTCTCGCGCACGCGCTCGGCGGTGGGACGCAGACCCCGGGCGTCCGGGAACGGCAGCCGCCGCCCGCCCCACTCGCCGGCGACGATGCGCAGCCGGTTACGCGCCGCCACCGTCTTCCCCGTCGGCATCCCCCGCCGTGTCGGCACCGATCACCCCCGCGGGACCGACCAGCACCGTCACGCGGTGGCCCGGCGAGAGCACCTGGGAGACCACCTCGGCCACCCGCTCGCGCCCGAGCGCATCGATACGCTGCGGGAAACGCGCCAGATAGTCCGTCGGCAACCCGTACAGGCCGATCATGCCGAGGTAACCGACAAGGTCCCGGTTGCTGTCCAGGCTGAGGGGGAAGCTGCCGGTGATGTTCGAGCGCGCGAGCGCCAGGCGGTCGGCATCCGGCCCCTTGGACCGGAACTCGTCGATGCTCTCCCGCAGCACCTTCAGGGCATCGTCGAGGCGGTCATTGCGCACCTGGGTGCCGACCTGAAACCACCCCCCCGCCGCGGCGGCGGTCACCGAGCTCGACGAGCTGTAGGACAGCCCCCGCTGCTCGCGCATGCGCTCGGCGAGCACGGACACCAGCCCACCGCCACCGAGGACGTGGTTCGCCAGATACAGTGCCGGCCAGCGCTCGTCGCCCCGGGCCGCCGGTGTCGTCTCGCCGATGAGCACGTGGGTCTGGCTGGTGTCGAAGGGAATACGCACCGTCCGGGACGCCTTCAGCGGCGGTACCGGCGGCAGCGCCGGGGCCGCCTCGCCGTCCGCGAGCCCGTCGGCAAGGTGCGCGGCGATCTCGCGGGCACGCGCCGTGTCGATGTCACCAACGATCGCGACAGTGGCGTTGCCGGCCACGTAGTAGCGCCGGTGGAAGGCCTCGACCTGCCGTCGGGTGACCCCCTTCAGTCCGGCCTCCGTGCCGTCCGGCGGACTCGCGTAGGGATGATCCCCGAGCAGCGCCTTCATGAACGCGCGCCCGGCGACCGTGCCCGGATCCTGGCGTCCATGACGCAGGGCCACCTGCATCTGCCCGCGAACCCGTTCGAAGGCGGTCTCGGGGAAATCCGGGGCGGCCAGGACCCGCGCGAGCAGATCCGTGGCGGCGCCCAGGTTGTCGTCGCGGGCGAGGCTGCGCAGCGACACCCAGGCCGAGTCCCGGGCGCTGCCCGTGGACACCCGCGCGCCCTGCTGCTCGAAGCGCCGCGCGATCCCGCCGGCGCTCAGCCCGTCCGCCCCCTCCAGCAGGAGATTGGCGGTCAGCCGGGCGAGACCGGGATGCTCGCCGTCCCGGGCGGAGCCGGCGTCGAAGAGCACGCGCACATCCACGATGGGCAGCTCATGGGTGGCGGCGAAGACCACCCGGGTGCCGTCGTCGGTGCGCCAGCGCTGGATATCGGGGGCCGCCCACGCCGGGGCACTCGCCACCAGGGTCAGGCACAGGGCCAGCAGGATACGCCGCATCATTCGGCCTCCTCGTCCGTGTCGCTATCGCCGCCGCCCGGGCGCAGCACGCCTACGGCGAGACGGTCGTCGGTCAGGTAGGTTCGGGCCACGCGCTGCACGTCCGCCGCGGTGACGTCGCGGATGCCCGCCTCGAAGCCCTTGAGCCACTCCCAGCCGATACCGGTCACCTCCAGCCTGCCGATACGCATGGCCTGATAGAACATGGAGTCCAGGCCATAGAGATGGTCGGCGAGGATCTGGTTCTGTGCCCGCTCCAGGGTCTCTGCGTCCACCGGCTCGCGCCGCAGCGCCGCGATCTGCTCGCGCACCGCCGCCTCCAGGGCCTCCGGCGAGGTATCGGGGGTCGGGGTCGCCTGGATGCTGAAGCGGGTGTCGAGCCGGGCCACCGGCGAATAGCCGGCGCCGATTCCCGCGGCAACGGACTGATCCCGCACGAGACGCTGGGCCAGCCGGGCGCCGTCGCCACCGTCGAGCACCCCGGCGAGGACCTCCAGGGCATAAACGTCCGCCATGTCCTTCGCCGTCGCCGCCGACGGCACCTCGTAGGCCATGGACAGGTGCGGCACCCGCACGCGATCGTCGCTGGCAGTGAGCCGGCGCTCACCCGGGGCGCTCATGTGCCGGTCCACCGGCGGCTGCGGGTCCTCGCCGCCGGGGACGGGGCCGAAGTACTTGCGGGCCAGCGCGAGGACCGCCTCCGGCTCGACGTCGCCGACGACCACCAGGGTCGCGTTCGCCGGCGAGTACCAGCGCCGGTACCAGTCCCGGAGGTCGTCGATATCCAGGCCGTGAAGGTCCTCGGACCAGCCGATCACCGGCTGGCGGTAGGCGCTCACCGGGTAGGACACCGCATTGAAGCGCTCGCCGAAGGCGGCGACGGGCTGGTCGACGATGCGCAGCCGCCGCTCCTCGAGCACCACGTCGCGCTCCTTGCGGAAGGCCTCGGGGTCGAGGCGCAGCTGGTGCAT
>NZ_WNXE01000274.1:0-2737 GCF_010993615.1 Arhodomonas sp. KWT
CGGCCTCCAGCCCGGCACAAACGGGGTCGATGATAGACGAGCTGAACGGTGGATCAAGGAATACGAGATCGAAGGGGAGCGCCGGTCCCTGCAGATAGCGCCGCGCGTCGGCCACGGTGACGCTGACGCACCCGCCGCCGCCGAGCCGCTCGACGTTCTCCCGCAGGACGTCGGCGACCCGCCGCGAGCGCTCCACGCAGACCACCTCCCGCGCCCCGCGGGAGGCGGCCTCCAGGCCCAGGGCGCCGCTGCCGGCGAACAGGTCCAGGCATCGTGCGCCGGCGACCTCGGCGCGCAGCCAGTTGAACAGCGTCTCGCGCACGCGCTCGGCGGTGGGACGGAGGTCCCGGGCATCCGGGAACGGCAGCCGCCGCCCGCCCCACTCGCCGGCGACGATACGCAGGCGGTTACGCGCCGCCACCGTCTTCCCCGTCGGTATCCGCCGCCCCGTCGGCACCGATCACCCCGGCGGGGCCGACCAGCACCGTCACGCGGTGCCCCGGCGAGAGCACCTGGGAGACCACCTCGGCGACCCGCTCGCGCCCGAGCGCGTCGATACGCTGCGGGAAGCGCGCGAGATAGTCCGAGGGCAGCCCGTACAGGCCGATCATGCCGAGGTAGCTCACCAGGTCCCGGTTACTGTCCAGGCTCAGGGGGAAGCTGCCGGTGATGTTCGAGCGCGCGAGCGCCAGGCGATCGGCGTCCGGTCCCTTCGACCGGAACTCGTCGATGCTCTCCCGCAGCACCGACAGGGCGTCGTCGAGGCGGTCGTTGCGCACCTGGGTGCCGACCTGGAACCAACCTCCGGCCGCCGCCGCGGTCACCGAGCTCGACGAGCTGTAGGACAGCCCCCGCTGCTCGCGCATGCGCTCGGCGAGCACGGACACCAGCCCGCCGCCACCGAGGACATGGTTGGCCAGATACAGCGCCGGCCAGCGCTCGTCGCCCCGGGCCACCGGCGTGGTCTCGCCGATGAGCACGTGGGTCTGGCTGGTGTCGAAGGGGATACGCACGGTCCGGGACGCCTTCAGCGGCGGCACCGGCGGCAGCGCCGGGGCCGCCTCGCCGTCGGCGAGGCCGTCGGTGAGGCGAGCGGCGAGCTCGTGGGCGCGCGCCGCGTCGATGTCGCCGACGATCGCGACGGTGGCATTGCCGGCGACGTAGTAGCGCCGGTGGAAGGCCTCGACCTGCCGGCGGGTGATGCCCTTCAGTCCGTCCCGGGTACCGCTCGGCGGGCTCGCGTAGGGATGCTCACCGAGCAGCGCCTTCATGAACGCGCGCCCGGCGACCGTGCCCGGGTCCTGACGGCCGTGACGCAGGGCCACCTGCATCTGCCCGCGCACCCGCTCGAAGGCGCCCTGCGGGAAGTCCGGCCCGGCCAGGACCCGCGCGAGCAGATCCGTGGCGGCATTCAGGTTGTCGCCGCGGGCAAGGCTGCGCAGCGACACCCAGGCCGAGTCCCGGGCGCTGCCCGTGGACACCCGGGCGCCCTGCTGCTCGAAGCGCCGCGCGATCTCGCCGGCGTTCAGCCCGTCCGCCCCCTCGAGCAGGAGGTTGGCGGTCAGCCGCGCGAGACCGGCGTGATCGCCGTCGCGGGCGGAGCCGGCGTCGAAGAGCACGCGCACATCCACGATGGGCAGCTCGTGGGTGGGCGCGAAGACCACCCGGGTGCCGTCGTCGGTGCGCCAGCGCTGGATATCGGGGGCCGCCCACGCCGGGGCGCTCGCCACCAGGGTCAGGCACAGGGCCAGCAGGATCCGCCGCATCATTCGGCCTCCTCGTCCGTGTCGCCATTACCGCCGCCCGGGCGCAGTACGCCCACGGCGAGACGGTCGTCGGTCAGATAGGTTCGGGCCACGCGCTGCACGTCCGCCGCGGTGACGCCGCGGATCCCCGCCTCGAAGCCCTTGAGCCAGGACCAGCCGATGCCGGTGACCTCCAGCCGGCCGATACGCATGGCCTGGTAGAACATGGAGTCCAGCCCGTAGAGATGGTCGGCGAGGATCTGGTTCTGCGCCCGCTCCAGGGTCTGTGCGTCCACCGGCTCGCGCCGCAGCGCCGCGACCTGCTCGCGCACCGCCGCCTCCAGGGCCTCCGGCGAGGTATCGGGGGTCGGGGTCGCCTGGATGCTGAAGCGGGTGTCGAGCCGGGCCACCGGCGAATAGCCGGCGCCGATTCCCGCGGCCACGGACTGATCCCGCACGAGACGCTGGGCCAGCCGGGCACCGTCACCGCCGTCGAGCACCCCGGCGAGGACCTCCAGGGCGTAGACGTCCGCCATGTCCTTCGCCGTGGCCGCGGACGGCACCTCGTAGGCCATGGACAGGTGCGGCACCCGCACGCGGTCGTCGCTGGCCGTGAGCCGGCGCTCGCCCGGGGCGTCCATGTGCCGGTCCACCGGCGGCTGCGGCTCCTCGCCGCCGGGGACGGGGCCGAAGTACTCGCGGGCCAGCGCGAAGACCGCCTCCGGCTCGACGTCGCCGACCACCACCAGGGTCGCATTCGCCGGCGAGTACCAGCGCCGGTACCAGTCCCGGAGGTCGTCGATATCGAGGCCGTGCAGGTCCTCGGACCAGCCGATCACCGGCTGGCGGTAGGCACTCACCGGGTAGGACACCGCATTGAACCGCTCGCCGAAGGCGGCGACGGGCTGGTCGACAATGCGCAGCCGCCGCTCCTCGAGCACCACGTCGCGCTCCTTGCGGAAGGCCTCGGGGTCGAGGCGCAGCTGGTGCAT
>NZ_WNXE01000275.1:0-2733 GCF_010993615.1 Arhodomonas sp. KWT
GAGGGTTCGAATCCCTCTCTCTCCGCCAGATATGAAGCCCGGCAGGGTCTGCCACCCCTGCCGGGCTTTTTTCGTTTCCGCCCGCTGTCGCGTCCCGGGTGCCGCCGTGACTAACCCGTCCCGGATTAGTACCTTGGCGGGGCGGTCCGTGTGGCGGGCGCGGCCTTCGGCAGGGAAGGGGATAACGGTGAGAACAGGACTGCGCTGGTTTCGTGACGTCGTACTGCTCCTCGTGCTGGCACTCGCTGCCGCTACCGCCGCCGCTCAGACGGGCGCCGTCCCGGCCGGTGGTGGTGCGGCGTCCGCGGAGAACGGGGGCCGGCCGGACTACGCGGCGCTCGCGGATATGCTCGAGGACAAGCAGGCCCGCGAGCAGCTGATCGGCGAGCTGCGCCGTCTGGCCCGCAAACAGCAGGATGAGGGCGGCTCGCAGGGCGGGGAAGAGGGCGAGTCCGGTGCTATCGCGCCGGACAGCCCGGTCGCGCGTATACGTTCGCTGCCGCAGCGCGTCGCCTCGGTCACCGAGACCGCGGTGCATGGCGTGATCGAGCGTGTCTCCAGCGCCGCCACCGCCGTTGCCGCCGCTGCGGCCGCACTCTGGCGGCCGGGTCGGGATTACGGCGAGCTGCTTCGCGGCGTGCTGCCCTTTGCGGGCCTGGTGGTGGCGACCTTCGTCATCTTCTCCGTGCTTCGCCGGCTCGCGGCCCCGCTGTACCGGCGCGTCGCGTCGTGGGCGGCGGCGGGCTACCGGCGTCACCCCGGCCGGGCACTGACCGGCGTGGTCGTGGGCGTGGTGGTCGACGCGTTGACCATCGTCGCAGCGGCGGTCGCCGCCTACGTCATTGCGTTGTCGCTGCCGGGTGGAGGCACCCGGCTTCCCCACTGGGCGGCGCTGTTCGTCAACGCCTTCATCGTGGTCGAAGGGCTGCGGGTGGTGGTGCGCGCGGTCCTCTCGCCGCGTTTCGACGGCCTGCGGCCGGTGCCGCTGGCCACGGAGCAGGCGCGCTACGTCTACGTGCGCGCGGGCCGGGTCATCGCCTGGCTCGGCTACGGTCTGCTGCTGGCCCTGCCGCTGGCGAACCGTCACGCCACGGTGGCGGAGACGGAGCGTACGGTGGGACTCGTCGTCATGGCGGTGGGTTACATGTACGTGCTGGTGCTCGTGTTCCGGCACCGGCGCTCGGTCGGCGGCGTGATTCAGCGCGCAGCGGCCCACGCGCGTACCGGCCCGGGACGGGCCCTGCTGGGCGGGCTGGCCCGGACCTGGCATCTGATCGCCGCCGTCTATGCCACGGTGCTGTTCGTGGGCGGTCAGGTCGATCCGGCGGGGACCCTGGCCTTCGTGGTGCGTGCCACGGGCATGAGCCTCGCGATGGCACTGGCGGGACTGCTGGCGGCGGACGGACTGGGCCGGCTCAAGCGCCGGCATATCCGACTGCCGGAGGACTGGCAGCGGCGCATGCCGATGCTGGAGCATCGCCTGAACGCCTACGTGCCCGCGATGGTGAGCGCTGCCCGCGGGGTGGTGACGTTCATCGTGGCCCTGGGGGTGCTGGATGCATGGTCGGTGATGGATATCGGCGCGTGGTTCGACTCGCCGTTCGGCCTCGCCGTGATCCAGGTGGCGGTCCGTGTGGCGATCACACTGCTCATCGCCGCGGCGGTATGGGTGGCCATCGCCAGCGTCATCGAGCATCGCATGAGTCCGGAGACCGGGACCGGCGAGCCCAGCGCGCGGGAGAAGACCCTGCTGGCACTGTTCAGCAACGCGGCGGTGATCGCCATCGTGGCGATGACGGTGATGATCACGCTCTCCCAGATCGGTATCAACATCGGTCCGTTGCTGGCCGGCGCCGGTGTGCTCGGTCTCGCCATCGGCTTCGGTGCCCAGAAGCTGGTCCAGGACATTATCACCGGTGTGTTCATCCAGCTCGAAAACGCCATGAACACCGGGGACGTGGTGACGATCTCGGGGGTGACGGGCACGGTCGAGAAGCTCACCGTGCGCTCGGTGGGGGTGCGCGACCTCGCCGGCACATACCACCTGATCCCGTTCTCGTCGGTGGATAATGTCGCCAACTACATGCGCGGCTTCGCCTATCACATGGGCGAGTACGGCATCGCCTACCGCGAGGACATCGACGAGGCCATCGCCTCGCTGCGCTCGGCGTTCGAGGAGCTGCGCAGCGATGCCACGCTGGGCCCGGAGATCCTGGAGGACGTGGAGATCGACGGCGTCACCGCGCTCGCCGACAGCTCGGTGAATATCCGCGTACGCATTCGCACCACGCCGGGCAACCAGTGGGCGGTGGGACGCGCCTACAACCGCCTGGTCAAGCGCCACTTCGACCATGCCGGCATTGAGATCCCGTTCCCGCACATGACGATGTACTTCGGCCAGGACAAGGACGGCTCCGCGCCGCCGGCGAACGTGGTGCTCGGCGAGACCTCGACCGTCACGCGGCGGGACACCCGCCAGGACACACCGGCGGAGAACCGCCCCGAGGACCTCGGCACGAGCACCTCCGGGCCGGATGCGCCCGGGGACGGACGCTGACGCCGCGCCGACGATGGCTCAGCGGTGGCGCGCGGGGCCCTCGCGGAGGGCGTCGCGGGCCTCCCGGGCCTCCGGATCGTGGGGCAGGCGGCGGGGCCTGGCGAGCCACTCACGGCCGCGGAGCATGAGGTTGAAGTAGATGCCGGGCATCCATTTCTCCTTGAGCATCCACATGC
>NZ_WNXE01000276.1:0-2721 GCF_010993615.1 Arhodomonas sp. KWT
TCAAGATGCACCTAACAAGTAGCTGCACCGGAAAACTTACTCACTCCGCTCGCATTTTTCCGGTGAGCTAGGCGTTAGCGCTCCACAGAGTAAGTGAGGACACAATGTCACTAAGGGAGATATTGGCTAGGGGGTATTTCCCTAAAGAGCTGCCTGCACCATTTATTACGGACAACTTTGCTGACCTCCTAACGTCCAGCACTGTTCCTGTTTCGGGGGACTTCTCGAAGTCTGTTACGAAGAAGGCCAAAATCCCTAAAGCGAAGAGTTGCCTTTACATGCATGCCCGGGGCGGTCTGCTTAGGCGCAAACTGAGTATATGTCATCCTGTCCTTTACTACCTCTTGTCCCGTGAAGTCGATAGCAATTGGGCCAGCATCGTAAGTGTAGCTAGCGGTTCGGCATTAGCAGCTACAGCCCCAGATAAAAAATCCACTGGTCGTGCGATCGACGGTAAGTTCACGCAGGGTGATCGAGCCAACTTAGCCATCACCACGAGGATCGGCAGGCGATTTATTTTGTCGACCGATATCAGTCGCTTTTATCACAGTATTTACACCCACTCGATCCCATGGGCTTTGCATACAAAGCCAGTCGCCAAAGCCAACCACACATTCGCACTTCTCGGGAACAAGTTGGATTTTTTGGTCCGGCAAGGGCAAGACGGACAAACGGTCGGAATTCCAATCGGCCCCGACGTATCTTTAGTACTAGCTGAACTAATTATGCATCGGTGCGATACCGCACTGACTGATAAGCTGCCTAATATAAAGGGGCACAGGTTTATCGACGATTATGAGCTGAGCTTCAAATCAAGAACGGAAGCCGAAGAAGCGTTCCACTTGCTTGAAATATGCTTATCTGAATATGAGCTTGCGCTCAACCCCAAGAAGACCAAGGTCTCCGAATTGCCGACGCCATTAGAGAGCGCTTGGGCTCGTGAACTGAAGACATTTCAGTTTAGGACGTCGAAACGAAGTCAAGCAGCTGACCTAGAGGCGTTTTTCTCATTGGCATTCGAGCTCCACCGGAATAGTCCGGGCGAACCGGTACTCCAGTTTGCTATTGCTCGCCTTCGGTCAGTGAGGGTCGACAAAGGTAATTGGGAGCTGTTTCAACGATTGATATTGCTTTGCGTTACTCCAGAACCAGCGACATTGCCCTATGCGCTAGAGCAGATAATTAGTCGAGTGAATGCCGGGTATGTCCCTTTGATGCAAGAGATACAGGACATACTTAACAATCTGATAGAGACTCATGCGCCTCTAAGGCATTCAAGCGAGGTTGCCAACTCACTATGGGGCTGTTTGGCCCTAAAGCTACGGGTGCAGGATCAGGCAGCGGACCTGGTGTCCAGTTGCGAAGATTCTTGCGTGGCTCTCCTAGCTCTCGATTGCCAATCGAAAGGGTTAGTGTCGAAGCCCCTCAGAACTGGCCTTTGGGAGACTCAGATGTGTGCGGAGGGGCTATACGACGAGCAATGGCTGCTTGCGTACGAGGCTAACGTGAAAGGCTGGCTTCCAAGCATTGGAGGCGCGGACCACGTACGTGCGGATCCAAATTTCGGGTACTTAAAGGCGAATGGTGTGCACTTCTATGAAGAGACTCGCGCTTCGCCAGTCCAGGGCGGGAGAGTTCCCTCGCCTGCGCTGCCGTCAAAGTTCGTTCAGGCATCATATCAGTCAGTTTAGAAAATAATGTGCGCTAACAATGCGCTAAACCCGACGCCGGAAAGCATTGCGGCGCTTCGCGGTGGGGCTTAACGGCGGCGCGGGTTAGCGGTTCGTTAGGGTAAAGGGAATAAAACATGATTTTTAATCTACTCATGCACATTGTGGCAGGCATCTTTGGTCCACAGCTATTTACAGTATCGTCCCAAGGCATATTGTTGTGCCTGGCGTTCACTGCTGTAGTTCAAGGCGTGGATATGAGAAGAATTTATAAAGAACACAAAGGCTATATATTGGCGAGACCTCCAGAGGTAAGGGAAGAGCAGTTAAAAACATTTAATGAAAGAAAATATTATACATTTCCATGGTTATATGTGACTAAAATGTTATTTTATGGCTCTCTTACTCTTGGGGTTGCAGCAATCGTCAGGTCATTATGAAAGTTATAAAAAGCTCTAACAATAGCCTCAATCAGGACGGTCCTTTTCGCGGCGATGCTGACCTTGCCCGGCTGAATTGGACACGTTCATGCAGCTAGTTTCCGGAATGCGGCCGGCGGTTGAAACCCCAACGCCGATTGTAGCCGACGCCTGTCGTAGAACCGAGGGTAGTCGTCGACGTGGCTGATCAGCGTGGACACGGATTGTTGCAGGCGGCGCTCGGTGACGTCGGACTCGGTCTTCAGTGTGCCGAAAAACGACTCGACATGGGCGTTGTCGTAGCAGTACGGGCGGCGGCTCATGCTCTATGTCAGGTGATGGCGCGCCAACAGTGCCTTGACGCTGTTGGCCGCGTATTCGATGCCCCGGTCGGAGTGGAACAGCGCCCCACGGCGCGGCGGTGGCGCTGCAGAGCGTTGGAGAGTGCCGCACGGGTCAGCGCTGCGCTCCGCCGCAGCGACGTGGGCCACCCGCCCCACCTTCGCCCGGTGAGGCGGACGCGCTCGTCTTAAAATGCCCATCTAACCAGTATGGGCGGCTTCAGGTTCACACCAGCCCACGCAGACCAGACACCTGCTGCGCGATCTGTTTCGCCACTGTCCCAAGCTCCC
>NZ_WNXE01000277.1:0-2708 GCF_010993615.1 Arhodomonas sp. KWT
AAGACGGTGGTCGCCGCGCTCGCCGCACTCGCCGGGGTCGAGGCGGGCTGCCAGGCGGCGGTGATGGCGCCCACGGAGCTGCTCGCCGAGCAGCACTTCCGTGCCTTCCGTGACTGGCTGGCACCGCTCGGCGTGAGCGTGGACTACGTCTCCGGACGGCTGTCCGGGCGCGCCCGGCGGGACGCCCTGGCCGCGCTCGCTGATGGCACCACGCGGGTCGCCGTGGGCACCCACGCGCTGTTTCAGTCGGAGGTCGCGTTCCATGCCCTGGGACTGGTGATCATCGACGAGCAGCACCGCTTCGGCGTGCATCAGCGCTTGGCGCTGCGAAACAAGGGCGCGGACGGCGCCAGCCAGCCCCACCAGCTGATCATGACCGCCACGCCGATCCCGCGGACGCTGGCGATGACCGCCTATGCCGACCTGGACGTCTCGGTGATCGACGAGCTCCCGCCCGGGCGCCAGCCGGTGGCCACCGTGGCGGTGCCGGACACCCGCCGCGACGATGTCGTCCAGCGGGTGCGTGCCGCCTGCGCCGAGGGCCGGCAGGCGTACTGGGTCTGCACCCTGGTGGAGGAGTCCGAGGTGCTGGAGGCGGAGGCGGCCGAGGAGCGTGCGCGGCTGCTCGGCGAGGCCCTGCCGGACCTGCGCGTGGGGCTGGTCCACGGCCGGCTTACGGGCAGCGAGAAGGAGGCGGTGATGACCGCCTTCGAACACGGCGGGCTGGATCTGCTGGTGGCCACCACGGTGATCGAGGTGGGCGTGGACGTGCCCAACGCCTCGCTGATGATCATCGAGAACCCGGAGCGCCTGGGCCTGGCCCAGCTCCATCAGCTCCGCGGCCGGGTCGGCCGGGGCAGTGCCGCGAGCAGCTGCGTGCTTCTCTATCACGGCCCGCTCTCGGAGACCGCGAAGGCCCGGCTCGGGGTGCTGCGCGAGAGCGGCGACGGCTTCCGGATTGCCGCCCGGGACCTGGAGATACGTGGCCCGGGGGAGCTGCTCGGCACCCGCCAGACCGGCGCGATGGAGTACCGCATCGCAGACCTCGGGCGTGACGCGGACCTGCTGGACGACGTCCGCACAGCGGCGTCGCGGCTGTTCGCCGGGGACGCCGCTACCGTGCAGGCGCTGATTGAGCGCTGGGTGGGCGAGGGCGAGCGCTACGCCCAGGCGTGAGCAATCCGTTCAGGCGTCACGGATCTGAAAGGAGTCGAACAGCCGTTCTATAGGGTGTGCCCGGGTCGTCTCCAGCAGCCCGGTCACTCCGGGCGCGCCGTAGGCGGGATCGGTGGCGCCGGTCGCGCGGCAGGCCTGTAGCGTATAGTGCCGCACGCCGAGCCTGGCCAGCTCCCTGGCCAGGTGCAGTAGCCCATCCGGGCTGATCACAAGGGGGTGAACCGTGGTGCGGACTTCGTAGGTGACGCCGCTGCCGAGCAGATAGTCCAGGCTCTGCCGGGCTCGCTCGCCGCTGCCGGGCACGCCGGTGACCCGCTCGTAATCGCTGAACCGGGTCTTGACGTCGAATCCCACCCAGTCCACCTGCGGCAGCAGCCGGCGCAACCGCTGCGGATAGGCGCCGCCGGTGTGCAGACCCGTCTCGAAGCCCAGGGATCGGACCTCGGCGAGGGCGTGCGCAAGCCCCCGTTGGAGGGTCGGTTCGCCGCCGGAGAAGACCACGCCGTCCAGTAGCCCCCGGCGCTGGCGCAGGAACTCGCGCACCGACGGCCAGCCGATCGTCTCCGGACCCGTGGCCGGGATCAGGTGGGGGTTGTGGCAGTAGCCGCACGCCCAGGGGCAGCCCTGGCAGAACACCACGGCGGCGAGCCGTCCGGGCAGGTCCACCGCGGTCATGGGGACGAGGCCGGCCACCTGGAGGGCGGCCGGCGGTTTCCGGTCAGTCAAGATGCGTGCGCTCCTCGCGGAAGTGTCGCCGCTCACGGTGCTCGCCCCGCTTGCCGACGTTGAACGACGAAACCGGACGGTGGTAGCCCATGACGCGGGTCCATACCTCGCAGGGCTGACGCTCCTCGTCGCGGAGCGCCTCGTGGCTGTCGTGCTCGGGTCGTACTGTCGTCATGGCGTATGCCCTCCTTACGTATTGCTGATGGTGTCGTGGTCCTGCCTGCCCGTCTCTCGCCGTCGGCGCGCGAGGATCTCCTCGTCGCACCGGGGGCAGTAGGGGTGCTCGCCGGCGAGGTAGCCGTGCCTGGGGCAGATGGAGAAGGTCGGCGTGATCGTTATGTAGGGCAGGTGGAAGCGCTCCAGCGAATGCCGGACCAGTTTGCGGCAGGCCGCCGTGCTGGAGATCCGTTCGTTCATGTACAGGTGCAGTACGGTGCCCCCGGTGTAGCGACGCTGCAGCGCCTCCTGGTGTGCCAGCGCCTCGAACGGGTCGTCAGTATGGCCCACTGGCAGCTGCGAGGAGTTGGTGTAGTAGGGCGTCTCCTCGGTGCCGGCCTGGAGGATGCCGGGGAAGCGCCTGCGGTCCTCCCGGGCGAAGCGGTAGGTGGTGCCTTCCGCGGGCGTCGCTTCCAGGTTGTACATGTGTCCGGTCTCTTCCTGGAATCCGGCGATGACGTCGCGCACGTGATCGAGGAACTCGGCCGCGAACCGTTGACCCCAGGGCGTGGTGATGTCGTGGGCGTCGTCGGTGAAGTTGCGGATCATCTCGTTGATCCCGTTCACGCCGAGGGTCGAGAAGTGGTTGC
>NZ_WNXE01000278.1:0-2705 GCF_010993615.1 Arhodomonas sp. KWT
GCCCGGCGCCCGGGGACATACACGGCCGGCGTGGAGCGACGGGCGATGCGAACGATTACCGCGGACGACGGACGCAGTTGGACCGCTTTCGTGGGACGCGAGTCCTACGGGGTGCACATGGTGCTTTTCATGCCGCAGAGCGGCGGCGGGGCCTGTCAGGTGCCGCTGGCGTCGGCGACCTGGCTGGAGGCGGAGCGGGAACTGGGGTCCATGACGGACGAGGAGCTGCTCCGCTGCCTCAACGAGCGGAGTTGGCCCTGGGGGGAGGGCTTCGACGGCAGCACCCCCTGAGGATGCCGCCGTCGCCGCGCGGCGACGGCCTCAGGCCGCCGCCCCGCCCATGGCCCCGCGGAGCTTGCCGAGGGCATTCTTCTCGAGCTGGCGGATGCGCTCGGCGGAGACGCCGTACTGGTCCGCCAGGGACTGCAGGGTTGCCTTGCCGTCGTTGAGCCAGCGCCGCGCGATGATGTCGCGGCTGCGCTCGTCGAGCCCGGCCAGCGCCGAGGTCAGGGCCTCGTGCTGGTGGCTGCGCCAGTCATCGCCCTCGACTTCGGAGGCGGGGTCGTCGCCGGCGTACTGGAGGTAGGCCGCGGGGGCACGCGGGGCGTTGTCCTCGTCGTCGGAGGTCTCCGGCGGGTCGAAGCCCACGTCCTGGCCCGACAGGCGGGACTCCATCTCCATCACCGTTTCCGGTTTCACGCCCAGGTCCGCGGCCACGGCCTCGACCTCGGCGCGGTTGAGCCAGCCCAGGCGCTTCTTGGAGCCGCGAAGGTTGAAGAACAGCTTGCGCTGCGCCTTGGTCGTGGCGACCTTGACGATGCGCCAGTTGCGCAGGATGAACTCGTGGATCTCGGCGCGGATCCAGTGCACCGCGAAGGACACCAGGCGTACTCCGACGTCGGGGTCGAAGCGCTTGACCGCCTTCATCAGGCCGATGTTGCCCTCCTGGATCAGGTCCGCGAGGGGCAGGCCGTAGCCGGTATAGCCCCGCGCCACATGGACGACGAAGCGCAGGTGCGACATCACCAGGTAGCGCGCGGCGTCGAGGTCGTTGTCGTCGCGGTAGCGCGTCGCCAGGTCCTGTTCCTCCTCGGCGCTGAGCGTCGGGATACGGTTGACCGCCTGGATGTAGTGCTCCTCGCTGCCGGCATGCAGCGGGAGGCTGCTGAGATCGTTTCGGGCAATCGCCTTGCTCATTTCCATGGCTCCCCCTTTATGAGCCGGAAGCAGAAGTTGTGGCCGCCACCCGGGGCCTCGTCCGATTGGAGTGACGAGGCCGTGAAAAAGTTCCCTTTCGGACTATATGAGTATTTTCTCAGTTTTCAACCTCAGCGTGGCTCTATCGTGCTGAGGTGTCGACCGACGGCGATCCATGCGCCGAGCAGACCGAGCAGGACGCCGCAGGCCAGCAGGGTGGCCGCGGCCGCCGGATCGAGGCCCTGCAGCCGGAAACCGCTGGCGTAGCTGCGGGCCAGGGTGTTCGCCGGGCCGGCGAGCAGCAGGTAGGCCGTCTCCACCAGGATCGCGGCGATGGCGCCGCCGAACAGCCCGTGCCATAGCCCGGTGTAGAGGAAGGGCCGTCGCACGAAGGCGTCAGTGGCGCCGAGGAGCTTGGTGATGACGATCTCCTCGCGCCGGTTCTCGATCTCCAGGCGGATGGTGTTGCCAACCACCAACAGTACCGCCAGCGCGAGCAGGCCGGCGATCAGCCAGCCCAGCCGGGCGAGCAGGGTGATGATCGCGTGCAGACGCTGGACCCACTCCCGGTCCAGGCGTACCTCCGCGGCGATGTCCAGCCCCTCCAGGGTGCGGGTGAGCGCGTCGATCCGCGCCGTGGACAGGCCCGGTGGCGGCTCCACCAGCAGTACCCCCGGCAGCGGGTTGCTCTCCAGCAGCGACAGTGCCCGGTCCATCTGCGTGTGGGCGCGGAACTCCGCCAGCGCCGCCTCCGGCGTGAGGACCTCGACGGCGCGCACGTCGTCGCGCCCGCGCAGGCGCTGCGCGGTCTCCCGGGCCCGGTCCATGGGGGCGTCCCGCTCCAGGAAGACCGACACCCGCGGGCGGCCGTCCCAGTCGCCGAGCACGTTCTGGGTGTTGTCCATGAACACCACGAACAGCGCCGGCAGGGCGAGGGCGATGCCGATCACCCCGGCGGTCATGAGTGTGGCCAGCCACTGCATGCGCAGCCGCCCGAGGGCACCCAGCACGGCGCGGCCGTGGTGCTCCAGCCACGCGGCGGCGCGTGCGCGTATCCGGCGGCGGCTGCGGTGGGCGGCCATTCAGTGCGCCTCCGTGCCGGCGCTGTCGGCGACCACCCGGCCCCCGCTCAGGCTGATCCGGCGGTGACCGAGGCGCTCGACGAGATCCACGTCATGGGTGGCGATCAGGGTGGTGACGCCGAGCTCGCTGAAGCGCCGGAACAGGGTCATGATCTCCGCCGACAGCGCCGGGTCGAGGTTGCCCGTGGGTTCGTCGGCGAGCAGCACCGGCGGGCGCCGGACCACCGCCCGGGCGATGCCCACGCGCTGCTGCTCGCCGCTGGAGAGGGTCTCCGGCTGGGCGCGCTCGTAGCGGAGCAGGTCCACCTTGTCGAGGGCGGCGCGCACCCGCCGCCCGAGTTCGCGCCGCGGCGTGCCGGCGATCACCAGGGGCAGGGCGACGTTGTCGAAGACGGTGCGGTCGGCGAGCAGGCGGTGATCCTGGAA
>NZ_WNXE01000279.1:0-2702 GCF_010993615.1 Arhodomonas sp. KWT
CTCGCGGACGGGCAGATTCACTACCACCGGCCCTGCGACGACGAGCTCCACGCCGTCCTCGACGTGCCGGCGGATCTGGCCGATACGGTGATGGCTACCCTGGGGCGGCGTCGTCGGGCCCGTGCGGAGCTCACGGTATACCTGCCCGGTGCCGAACGTCCGGCGGCGACCTTCAGCGGCCGGTTCGTCGCCCTGCCCTGATCGCGACCCCGGCTCTGGTACACTGCGCGGTCCCGGCGGCCGCGTTCCGCTGATCCGCGGTCGTCCGCCCAATCAGCCATGACACAGGGGGGAAAGCATGAAGCGTCTCGTGCTGCTGCGCCACGGGCAGAGCGTCTGGAACCTGGAGAACCGCTTTACCGGCTGGAAGGACGTCGACCTCAGCGAGCGCGGCCGCGATGAGGCGGCCGGCGCCGGCCGTCTGCTTCGCGAGCACGGCTACTCGTTCGACTACGCCTTCACCTCGGTGCTTACCCGGGCGATCCGCACGGGCTGGATGGTCCTCGACGAGCTCGACGAGCTCTGGATCCCGATGACCAAGGACTGGCGCCTCAACGAGCGCCACTACGGTGCGCTTACCGGCCTGAACAAGGCCGAGACCGCCGAGGAGTACGGCGACGAGCAGGTCCACGTGTGGCGGCGCAGCTACGCAACCCCGCCGCCGGCGCTGGCGGAGGACGACGAGCGTCATCCACGCTTCGATCCGCGCTACCGGCACCTGTCCGCGGGTACCCTGCCGGCGACGGAATCCCTGAAGAGCACCCTGGAGCGGGTGCTACCCTACTGGGAGAGCGACATCCTGCCGGTACTCCGCGAGGTGGAGACCATGCTGATCGCCGCCCACGGCAACAGCCTTAGGGCCCTGATCAAGCACCTCGACGGTGTCTCCGACGAGGCGATTACCGGCGTCGAGGTGCCCACCGGCAAACCGCTGGTCTACGAACTCGAGGACGACTGCAGCGTGCGCCGGAGCTTCTACCTGCACGAGCAGTGACCCTGGAGGGGCCATGAGCGAGCCCGAACGCGTAGCGTTAATCACCGGCGGCAACCGCGGTATCGGCTTCGAGACCGCACGGCAGCTCGCCCGCGCCGGGATCAAACCGGTGCTCACCAGCCGCGACGGCCTGCTGGGCAAGGCGGCGGCGGACAAGCTCCAGAGCGAGGGACTGGACGTCGCCTATCATCCCCTGGACGTGACCCGCGAGACGAGCATTCAGGGGCTGATGGACTTCATCGCCAATGCCTTCGACCGGGTCGACGTGCTGGTCAACAACGCCGGGATCTTCCCCGAGCATGCGCCCTCGGACGGCACCCCTGCGCCGGGGATCCTGGAGGTGGATCGCGCCACCCTGGACGAACACCTCGCCGTTAACGCGTACGGGCCGCTGCGTCTCGCCCAGGCCATCGTACCGATCATGCGCCGGCACGGTTACGGTCGCATCGTGAACGTCACCAGCGGCTACGCCCAGTTTTCGCGCATGGGCCGGGGCTACCCTGCATACCGCTTCTCGAAGTCCGGGCTCAACGCCATCACCCGGCTTCTTGCCGCCGAGACCGACGGCGAGAACATCCTCGTCAACGCCGTGGACCCGGGCTGGGTGCGTACGCGGATGGGCGGCGGCCAGGCCAACACCTCGCCCCAGGAGGCGGCGGCCCGGGTCGTCGAGGCGGCCTGCCTGCCGGACGGCTCGCCCACCGGCGCCCTGTTGCGTCACGGCGAGGCGGTGGCGTGGTAGCAGGCCATCACCCCGGTGCGTCCGCGCCGCGACGACGCGAAACGCGCCGTGTGACCGGCCTGTGCCGCGTTGCGCGGCACAGGCCCGGGGCCGGTGTGTCATGACCCGTTTTCTCGGAAAGGCGCTGCTGGTCCTGGTGGTGCTGGCGGTAATCGCCCCGGCGGCGGCGATCGTCTACAGCGGCGCACCGCTCACCGCCCCGCCAGGCATCGTCACGCGCGTGGTGTTCTACCTCACGGACAACCGCGTGAGCACCGTGTCCGGTTCCGCCTGGCCGGAGCGACAGCCCATGGAGGTGTCATCGCCGCCGGACCAGACGTTTGCCGCGGCGCGCCGGACCGTGCGTGCCCTCGGCTGGCAGGTCATCTCGATGAGTCACGGCGGGCACCGACTGTCCGCCGTGGACCGCACACCGCTGCTCGGTTTCGAGGACGACGTGAGCCTCCGTGTGGAGGCGGAAGACGAATCCGGCCGGAGCGTCGTGCACCTGCGCTCGGCCTCGCGCGTCGGCCAGGCCGATTTCGGCCGCAATACCGCACGGATCGTCGCTTTTCGTCAGGCCCTCCGGAAGCGGCTGGACACCGGCGGCTGACCGTCGCCAATGATGCGGGAACGCGCGGAACGTGCATGGAGCCGGCGTTTTAGTCGGGCACGATCGACGCGGAAGCCATTTCAGCAGCAGGTACCGCCCTGGCCCTGAACCTGCCAGAGGCAGATCGGGCGCCGCCGTCAGACCGTAAGTGGCATCCCGCGGGACCACGGGGACGTCGCGCACCGCACGGTGCACGACCTGCACGGGATCACGGAGTTCAGGGGCAGGTCGGCTGCTCCCGGCAGCCGACGTTGCCGGCACCGCAGGACGGGATGTTGGCTGCCAGGAGGGGCCAACCTTGGGGTGGCTCCATCCTGGATGACGGTTCCACAGGACCCGCCGGTCCCGGGAGCACCCCTCTCCCCCGGCCCCTC
>NZ_WNXE01000027.1:0-1310 GCF_010993615.1 Arhodomonas sp. KWT
GCCGGCCGGCGGCGGGTGCTCGAGCGGCTGCGCCGCCGGCGCGGGGACACGACTGGGCAGGAGGCAGGAACGATGGAGGACTCGCGCTGATGCAACGGATCGACACCCCCAAACCGCTGCCGGAGCTGGTCTACGACGCGGTCCTCAATGCGATCTGCGAGGGGACGCTGCCGCCGGGCGAGCGGGTGACCCAGGAAGGGGTCGCGGCGCGTCTCGACGTCTCGCGTCTGCCGGTGGGCCAGGCGCTCAAGCGGCTGGAGGCGGAGGGCTTTCTCTGCCCGGCCGGACGGCGTGGCTTGCGCGTCGCGCCGCTGACCTCGGAGCTGGTCCGCGAGCTCTACGGCCTGCGCGCCGGGATCGATCTGATCGCGGCGGGGGAGGCGGCACGCCGCTGCGACGCCCGCTTCCGCCGCGAGGGTCAGCGGGTCCTGGACGACGGCCGCTCGGCGCTCGCCGCCCATGACGTGCCGCTGCTGATCTCGGCGGACGAGGAGTTCCACTGGCTGATCTACGAGACAGCCGGTAACGCCCGGATCCTGGAGGTGATGGCCACCCAGTGGCACCACACCCGCCGGGTGATGCACCAGGTCATCGATGACGTGGCCAACCAGGGTCCCATCTGGGACCAGCACGAACGTATCTATCGGGCCATCGCCGACGGCGATGCGGCGTCAGCGGAGCGGCTGGCCCGCGCGCATGCCGACGAGGCCTCGGGCTGGCTGCAGGAGGCCGCCGAGCGGCAGTCGGCCTAAATCGTGAGAACACAACGAGGAGGAGAGGAAATGGCTCAAAGCGAACCGGTCATCCGGGTACTCCTGGCCAAGGTCGGCCTCGACGGCCACGACCGCGGTGTGAAGATCGTCGCCCGGACCCTGCGGGATGCGGGTATGGACGTCGTCTACACCGGCCTGCACCGCACCCCCGAGGAGGTCGTGGATGCCGCCCTGCAGGAGGACGTGGACATCCTCGGCATCAGCCTGCTCTCGGGCGTGCACATGACCGTCTTTCCGCGGGTGCTGGAACTGCTCCGCGAGAAGGGCGGCGAGGACATCATCGTTGCCGGCGGCGGGGTGATCCCCGACGAGGACGTCACCGAGCTCGAGCGCATCGGTGTCTCGAAGGTCCTGCTCCAGGACACCCCGCCCCAGGAGATCGTCGACGCCTTCCGCTCGCTGGTCGCCGAGCGCGGTCCGCGCTGACGGCAGCCGGCCTGCGGCGCGATACGACATAACGACAGAGCTGGAGGAGGAGATCATGGAGCAGTGGCAGTTCCCGCCGCGCTACGACGGGACCTACTTCCCCGCGCCGGA
>NZ_WNXE01000027.1:1410-6158 GCF_010993615.1 Arhodomonas sp. KWT
GTGCCCTACGGCAGCCAGGGGACGCCGGTCTACACCACCCTGGAGCGCACCTCCCAGCCCATGATCCGGCTGTTCTCAGGCGATCTCACCCACTGGGTGATGGAGGACAACCCCTGCGGCCGGACCTATCCGCGCCTGCCCCAGGGCATTTACGGGCGCATCGACGACATGTTCCAGATCCGCGGCGAGAACGTGTACCCCAGCGAGATCGCTGCCGTGCTCACGGAGCTGGAAGGCTACGGCGGCGAGCACCGGATCGTCGTCTCACGCGAGGGCGTGATGGACGAGCTCGCCGTGCAGGTGGAGGCGGACACGGCCACGGAGTCGGCCGGGGCGCCGGCGATGGAGCGCTTCAGCGAGACTGCGGCCGCCGCGCTGAACCGGGTGCTCGGCCTGCGCGTGGCCATCGAGGTGGTCTCCCCCGGCACCTTCGAGCGCACCGACTTCAAGGCGAAGCGCGTGATCGACGATCGCGATCTCTACCGCACGCTCAACCGGCGCGCCGGGAGCGGCACCGATGGCTGATCGCATCGCCTCCGACGAGCTCGCCGAGCGCGTGTGCAACGGCGATCCCCGGGCCATGGCCCGGCTGATCACCCGCACCGAGGGTGGCGAGCGTGAGTGCCGGGACGCCCTGGCGGCGCTGTATCGGCGCACCGGCCGCGCCCACGTGGTCGGCATCACCGGCGTGCCCGGGGCGGGCAAGTCGTCGCTGGTCAGCGAGCTGGCGCGCACGGTGCGCGGCAGTGGCCGGCGGGTCGCGGTGATCGCCATCGATCCGTCCAGCCCGTTCTCGGGCGGCGCGATCCTCGGCGATCGCATCCGCATGTCGGAGCTGGTGAGCGACCCGGGGGTGTTCATCCGCAGCATGGCCACCCGCGGGAGCCTCGGCGGGCTCGCCCGTCCGGCCCTGGACGCGGTGGACGTGCTCGACGCCGGCGGCTTCGACGTCGTGCTCATCGAGACCGTGGGTGTGGGCCAGGACGAGGTGGACGTGGTGCGCGCCGCGCACACCACCGTCGTGGTCAATGCCCCCGGGCTGGGTGACGACATCCAGGCCATCAAGGCGGGGATCCTGGAGATCGCCGACGTGCACGTGGTCAGCAAGGCCGACCGGCCGGACGCCAACCGCACCGTCCGCGAGCTCAAGTCCATGCTGATGATGAGCATGCCCGAGGGGCCGGACGCCTGGCACGTGCCGGTCATCCCCACGAGCACGGAGGAGGGGAGCGGCTTCGACGAGCTGCTCGCCGCCCTGGACCGCCACCGGGAACACCTTAACCGCACCGGCGAGATCGATACCCGGCGCCGCCGCATCGCGAGCACCCGGGTCGTCAAGATCGCCGAGGAGATCGTGCGCGACAGCTTCCTCCGGGCCCACCCGGAGCGCATCGACGCCATGCTCGAGCGCGTCGTCGAGCGTGAGCTGGACCCGCACGGGGCCGCCCTGGAACTGCTGGACACGGTCAAGGAGAGGATTCGTTATGACGAGTGAGCTGTACAACGATGCCGCGGTGTCGCGCATCGACGCCGAGCGCCGCGACTGGGAAGACAACGAGGTCGCGGGCTTCATCCGCCGCATGCCCGAGAGCCGGAGCGAGTACCGCACCGGGGCCGGGCTGCCGGTCAACCGCGTCTACACGCCGGTGGACATCGCCGACACGGACTACGCCGACATCGGCCTGCCCGGGCGCTACCCGTTCACCCGCGGGCCCTACCCGACGATGTACCGCGGCCGGCACTGGACCATGCGGCAGATCGCCGGCTTCGGCACCGCCGCGGAGACCAACGAGCGCTTCAAGTACCTGCTCTCGGTGGGGCAGACGGGGCTGTCGGTGGACTTCGACATGCCCACCCTCATGGGCTACGACTCCGACCACGGCATGAGCCACGGCGAGGTCGGCCGCGAGGGCGTGGCGATCGACACCCTCTCGGACATGGAGACGCTGTTCGAGGGCATCGACCTGACCAAGATCTCGGTGTCGATGACCATCAACCCCTCGGCCTGGATCCTGTACGCGATGTACATCGCCCTGGCCCAGAAGCGCGGCTACGACCTCAACGACCTCTCGGGCACGATCCAGAACGATATCCTCAAGGAGTACATCGCCCAGAAGGAGTGGATCTACCCGGTGCGGCCGTCGGTGCGCCTGGTGCGCGACTGCATCCAGTATGGCGCCGAGCACATGCGCCGCTACAACCCGGTGAACATCTCCGGCTACCACATCTCCGAGGCCGGGGCGACCGCCGTGCAGGAGGTCGCCTACACCATGGCGACGACCATCCAGTACGTCGAGGAGGCGATCAAGGCGGGCGTGAGCGTGGACAACTTCGCGCCCAGGCTGTCGTTCTTCTTCGTCAGCCAGGCGGACTTCTTCGAGGAGATCGCCAAGTTCCGTGCCGCCCGCCGGGTGTACGCCAAGATCATGGCCGAGCGCTTCGGGGCGCAGAAGCCCGAGTCCTGCCGCCTGCGCTTCCACGCCCAGACCGCCGCGGCGACCCTGACCAAGCCGCAGTACCAGGTCAACATCGTGCGCACCGCCTTCCAGGCGCTCTCCGCGGTGCTCGGCGGGGCCCAGTCGCTGCACACCAACGGCATGGACGAGGCCTTCGCCATCCCCACCGAGGAGGCCATGCGCATCGCCCTGCGTACCCAGCAGGTCATCGCCTACGAGACCGGCGTGGACCAGGTCATCGACCCCATTGGCGGCTCCTACTACGTGGAGTCCCTCACCGACGAGATGGAGCGCCAGATCAACAGCATACTGGCCAAGGTCGACGAGATGGGCGGCACCCTCAAGGCCATCGAGGACGGCTGGTTCCAGAAAGGGATCGCCGACTCCGCCTACGACTTCGCCATCCGCAAGGCGAGCGGCGAGCGGCCGGTGATCGGGGTCAACTGCTTCGTCGAGGAGGAGGAGAAGGTCGACATCGAGACCCATCCCCACGACCCGGAGACGGAGCGCCGCCAGATCGAGCGGCTCGAGCGGGTGCGCCAGGAGCGCGACGAGGCCGAGGTGCAGCGGCTCATCGAGGAGCTGCGGGAGACCGCCGAGGACGAGTCGCGCAACATCATGCCGGTGACCATCGAGCTGGTGAAGGCGGGCGCGTCCATGGGTGATATCGTCGAGACCCTGCGCGAGATCTGGGGCACCTACCGCGAGACCCCGGTGATCTGACGCGCCCAGCGACGCAAACGGGACAGCAAGGCCGGGCCGCGGGCCCGGCCGGAGAGAGGCGTGCACCATGGTCCGTCTGACCAAGATCTACACACGAACCGGCGACGCCGGTGACACCGCCCTCGTCGACGGCAGCCGCGTGCCCAAGGACGCGCCCCGGGTGGCGGCCTACGGCACCATCGACGAGCTCAACGCCACCATCGGCCTCGCGCGTGTCGGTGCCGCGGGACGGCTGGAGACCGAGCTGGAGCGCATCCAGAACGACCTCTTCGACCTCGGCGCCGACCTGGCCACGCCCATGGAGGCGGCGCTCAAGCACGAGCCCCTGCGCCTCGACCCCGCGCAGGTGGCGTGGCTCGAGGGCTGCATCGACGCCTACAACGCCGAGCTGGAGTCGCTGCGCTCGTTCATCCTGCCGGGGGGCGTCGCCCGCGCCGCCCACCTGCACATGGCCCGCACCGTCGCCCGCCGCGCCGAGCGCAAGCTGGTCACCCTGCAGCGCGAGAGCCGCATCAACGAGGCGGCGCTGGGCTACGTCAACCGCCTTTCCGACTACCTCTTCGTCGCCGCGCGCCACGTCAACGCCAGCGAGGGCGACGGCGACCTCCTGTGGGTGCCGGGCCGCTACCGCGAGGGCTGACGCGGCGGGGGCCCGCGTAAGTCGCGCACGGCTGCGGGCCGTGTGCGACATTCCCGCGAGACCACCTGGATGTCGCACGCCTTGCGGTGCACGACCGGCGCGTGTGCGGCGCTGGATTCACACGACAGGCCGACCCGGGTCATTTCCCGTGGGAACGCGCGGTCGGCTTCGGTTCGGGTAGGTCGGTTGCTCCTGGCAACCGACAGCCGCGGTCGTGTCGCACGACGGCAATGCTGGTCCACATGAACGGCCGCTGATCCCGTCCCTCGGGCCGGTGGCTACCGTAACCGCCATTCTTTCCCCGGCGATCGAATGCGCCGTCGGATTCAGGCCGGCAGGAAGGCCCGCCGCTCGCCGTCGTCGATGATGCGGATCGGGTGGCCGTAGTTCGGGTAGGTCGGTTGCTCCTGGCAACCGACAGCCGCGGTCGTGTCGCACGACGGCAATGCTGGTCCACATGAACGGCCGCTGATCCCGTCCCTCGGGTCGGTGGCTACCGTAACCGCCATTCTTTCCCCGGCGATCGAATGCGCCGTCGGATTCAGGCCGGCAGGAAGGCCCGCCGCTCGCCGTCGTCGACGATGCGGATCGGGTGGCCGTAGTTCGGGTAGGTCGGTTGCTCCTGGCAACCGACAGCCGCGGTCGTGTCGTACGCCGGCAATGCTGGTCCACACGAACGGCCGCTGATCCCGTCCCTCGGGCCGCTGGCTACCGTAACCGCCGTTTTTCCCCGGCGATCGAATGCGCCGTTGGATTCAGGCGGGGAGGAAGGCGCGCCGCTCGCCGTCGTCGACGATGCGGATCGGGTGGCCGTAGAGGCGTTCCAGCACCGTCTCGTTGAGCACGTCCGACGTCTCGCCGAAGCACGCCTGCCCGTCACCGAACAGCAGCAGGACGTGATCGCAGAAGCGCGCGGCCAGGTTGATGTC
>NZ_WNXE01000027.1:6257-27760 GCF_010993615.1 Arhodomonas sp. KWT
CGTCTCGCCGAAGCACGCCTGCCCGTCACCGAACAGCAGCAGGACGTGATCGCAGAAGCGCGCGGCCAGGTTGATGTCGTGCAGGCTCATCACCACCGTGCGCGCCTGCTCCCGGCCGCGGGCGGTGATCAGCTCGAGCACGCGGATCTGGTGATGGAGGTCGAGGTGGTTGCTCGGTTCGTCGAGCAGCGCGATCTCCGGGTCCTGGGTGAGCAGGGTCGCCAGCGCGAGGCGTCGGCGCTCGCCGCCGGAGAGCGTGTTCACCGGCCGGTCCGCCAGGCTGGCGAGCCCCACGTCGGCCAGCGCGGCCTCCGCCAGCGCGGTGTCCTGCCGGCCTTCCCATTCCCACGTCCCGAGCCACGGGTGACGGCCGATCAGCGCCGTCTCCAGCACCGTGGTGGGAAAGGCGTCGTGGCTGTCCTGGGGCATCAGCCCCAGCCGCCGCGCCAGCGCCCGCCGCCGGATGCGCGGCAGGGACTCGCCGTCCAGGCGCAGCTCGCCGCCCTGGGCCGGGCGCAGGCCGGCCAGGGTGTGCAGCAGCGTGGTCTTGCCGGTGCCGTTGGCGCCCAGTATGCCCCAGCACTGCCCGGGCTGGAGGGCGACGCTCAGCGCGGTGCACACGCCCTGGCCGGCGATGCGTACGTCCAGGCTGTCGGCCTCCAGGACTGCCATCACGCCGCTCCCCGGCCGCCGCGATAGAGCAGGAACAGGAACACCGGCACCCCGATGAACGCCGAGAACACGCCAACGGGGAGCTGCTGCGGCGCAAAGGCCGTGCGTGCCAGCGTGTCCGCGAGCACGATGAAGCTGCCGCCGAGGAGCACGCAGCCGGGCAGCAGCACGCGGTGGTCGCTGCCCATCACCAGCCGCAGCAGGTGGGGCACCACCAGCCCGACGAAGCCCACCGTCCCGGCGACGGTGACCGCCGTGGCCGTGAGCAGCGAGGCGAGCACGTAGATCAGCAGGCGCAGCCGGCCGATGGCCACGCCCAGCGCCTGGGCCTGGAGCTCGCCGCGGGCGAGCAGGTTGAGATCCCGCGCCACCGCCAGCGTGGCCGCCAGCCCGATCGCCAGGACCGCCGCGGGCCAGCCCGCCGAGCCCGCCCCGGCGAGGTCGCCCATCAGCCAGAAGAGCATCCCCCGCAGCTCCGTGGGCGGTCCCACCGAGAGCAGGAAACTCACCACCGCGCCCCAGCCGGCGGCGACCACCACGCCGTTGAGCAGCAGCCGGGTCGGCGTCCAGCCACCGTGGCCGTGGGAGAGCCCGAAGACCAGGACCATGGTGATAGCCGCACCGGCGAAGGCGCTGCCGGACATCCAGAACGCGCCCAGGCCGAGCAGGGTCGAGCCCAGTGCCCCCACCGCTGCGCCGCCGGAGATACCGAGCACGTACGGGTCCGCCAGGGGGTTGCGCAGCAGCACCTGCATCAGCGCACCGGCCAGCGCCAGCAGCCCGCCGGTAACGAAGCCCGCCGCCGCGCGGGGCATGCGCAGCTCACGGATCACGGTGGCCGCGGTATCGGAGGCCCCGCCCCCGGTCACCGCCAGCCACACGTCGTGCGGCGCGACCGCGACACTCCCCGAGGAGATCGCCGCGCACAGGCTGACGAGCGTGATGACCGCGAGCGTGCCGAGGCCGACGGCGGCGCGTGCTGGCATGCGAGAAGGTTCCGTAGTAAACCTCTAAGTATAACCGCTGTATGTCGGCGCAGCCCAAATGGGGGCCGCCTATCGTTGTTTCAGGGCGATGCCGCGCTGCCCCGCGCGTTGCGCGACTGGGGTGTCACCCTGTACACAGGGGGCTAGAGACGCAAAAAACTGACAAACGGTCGATGCTCCAAGGATGGCATCGGCTACTGTTATAGACAGTTTCTCCGTCGAGGATGAACAGGGATGTTGTTGTGGGTGACACGGAAGAGCCCTCGGTAGGGGCCGTCGACACCGGCCTTGCGTGTCTGAGGCTGGTTTCACGTTACTACCAGCTGCCGGCAGACGAGCGCCAGCTCAGGCGGGAGTTCTCTCCAGCCGGTGAGACGGTGGACCCGCTGACCCTGATCAGGGCGGCGCGCACTCTCGGTCTCAGGGCCAAGCGTGCCCACGGGCGGGCATTGCGCCTCGCCACCATGCCTTTGCCGGCGATCGCCGAGTTGACGGATGGGACTTTCGTCGTCCTGGCCCGGGTAGGCGATGATCGCGTTCTGATCCACGATCCGCGGGAAGGCCGCCCACGTTCCGTAAACGTCGAGGACTTTCAGGCGGAATGGACGGGCCGCGCCATTCTGATCACCCGCCGCGCCCTCGCCGAGGAACTGCGCCGGCGGTTCGACATCCGCTGGTTCCTGCCTGTCATCGCGCGTTACCGCCGTATTCTCGGTGAGGTGCTGGTCGCCTCTTTCTTCATCCAGCTCTTTGCGCTGGTCACGCCGTTGTTCTTTCAGGTCATTGTCGACAAGGTCCTGGTTCACAAGGGGCTGACGACGCTCGATGTCCTTGCCGCCGGGTTTCTGATCGTCGCGCTGTTCGACGTGGTGCTCGGCGGGCTGCGGACCTATCTGTTTTCCCACACGACCAACCGGATCGATGTCGAACTGGGGGCGCGGCTGTACCGGCACCTGCTCTCGCTTCCGGTCAGCTATTTCGAGGCCCGGCGTGTCGGGGACTCCGTGGCCCGCGTGCGGGAGCTGGAGACCATCCGCAACTTCATCACCGGGTCGGCGTTAACGCTGGTCATCGACCTGTTTTTCACGCTCGTCTTTCTGGTGGTCATGTACTTCTACAGCCCGACGCTGCTGATGGTCGTTCTGGGCAGTATTCCGCTATACGTGATCCTCTCCGTTCTGATGACGCCCGTTCTGCGTGCACGGCTGGACGAGAAGTTCCGGCGTGGCGCGGAGAACCAGGCCTTCCTCGTCGAATCGGTGAGCGGCGTTGAAACGATCAAGGCCATGGCGGTGGAGCCCCAGATGCGAGCCCGCTGGGAGGAGCAGCTGGCCGGCTACGTCCGGGCCAGTTTCCGTGCCACCAACCTGGGGAACGTCGCCAACCAGTCGGCCAGCTTCATCAACAAGCTCACGACGCTGCTGATCCTGTGGATCGGTGCCCGGCTGGTGATCGACGCAGAGCTGACCGTCGGCCAGCTTGTCGCATTCAATATGCTTGCCGGACGGGTCAGCGGACCGATACTCCGGCTCGTCCGCCTCTGGCAGGACTTTCAGCAGGCCGGCATTTCCATAGAGCGGCTGGGGGACATACTCAACGCGCCCGCGGAGCCGGGATACAACCCCAACCGGGCCGCCCTGCCCTCCGTCAGGGGCGACGTCCGCCTGGAGCATGTCACCTTCCGCTATCGGCCGGATACGCCTGAAATCCTCTCCGACCTCAGCCTCCATGCCGAGCCCGGCGAGGTCATCGGTATTGTCGGCCGATCGGGTTCCGGCAAGAGCACACTGACCAAGCTCATACAGCGACTGCATGTGCCCGAGTCGGGGCGCGTACTCGTGGACGGCGTCGATCTGCGCATGGTCGACACTGCATGGCTGCGGCGGAATATCGGTGTCGTGCTGCAGGAAAGCCGGCTGTTCAATCGAACGGTGCGGGAGAACATCGCGCTCGCCGACCCGGGGCTCTCAATGGAACGCGTGATTGCCGCGGCGAAGCTCGCCGGGGCCCATGACTTCATCCTGGAATTGCCGGAAGGCTACGACACCATGGTCGGGGAGCACGGCGCCAATCTTTCCGGTGGCCAGCGTCAGCGTATTGCCATTGCACGGGCGCTGATCATGGATCCGAAGATCCTGGTTTTCGATGAGGCCACCAGCGCGCTCGATTACGAGTCGGAACGTCTCGTCCAGCAGAACATGCGGCGGATCGTGCGCGGCCGGACGGTGTTCATCATCGCGCACCGGCTCAGCGCCGTGAGAGACGCGCACCGCATCATCGTCATGGAAAAGGGCCGTGTAGTGGAATCAGGGAGTCATGCTGAGCTGCTGCGCCACGGAGGTCACTACGCCCGGCTTCAGGCGTTGCAGGACAGCGCGGCTCCGGATGAAGTCGCCGCGGCCGGTGCCGGTGGCCGGTAATTTACCCCGGCGTTTCAGAGGGCAGGCAAACAGGGATGTCGACCAGGGAAGGAAAAACGACGGCGCTCGTCAGGCGTCGAGATGGCACGGAGCGGGAATTCCTGCCGGCAGCGCTGGAGGTCCAGGAAACGCCGCCGTCCCCTGCCGGCCGTGTCATTACCGGGCTGATTGTCGGCGTTTTCGTCGTCGCCGTCGTATGGAGCTACGTCGGGCACGTGGACGTTGTCGCCACGGCGACCGGCAAGATCGTGCCGTCCGGCCACGTCAAGGTCATTCAGCCCATGGAGCAGGCCACCGTAAGGGCTATCCGGGTTGCCGAGGGGCAGCGCGTCGAGGCCGGTGACGTGTTGGTGGAGTTCGATCCCACGATCGGCCGCGCTGACCGGAATCGCCTGAGGGAGCAGCTGATGGCCGCACGCCTGGACCGTGCCCGATTACTTGCGGAGATCGACGCGGTCGATGGTAGCGACAGGAACGCGGCCGGGATGGCCGACTGGCCGAAGGGGGCCGACCCTGCCGCCGTAGCCACACAAAAGCGACTCTTGAGCGGTGAACTCGCGGACCATCGTGCCTCCGTCGCGGCCCTGCAGGCCGAGCTCGTGCGAGCCAGGGCGGAGCGGAACAGTACCGCGCAGGACAAGCGGCGGCTTGAATCCACGCTTCCGCTCATTGCCAAGCGTGCAGCCGCGCTGCATTCGCTGGCCAGCCGGGACATGGCCTCCGAATTCGAGTACCTGGACGTGGAGCGCACCCGTCTGGACCACACAGGGCAGATCCGCACGACGGACGCCAGGTTGGTGGAACTCGACGCACGTATCGATGCCGTCCGGCGCCGGATTGACGCGCAAAGGGCGAAATTCCGGAAGGATGTGGCCACAGATCTGGTGGATGCCCAGAAGCGGATAGCGACGACCCGGGAGGAGTTGAGAAAGGCCATGGCCCGGGCCGAATGGAGCACGCTCCGCGCACCGATCTCGGGCTTCGTACAGGGGCTGAAGATTCACACTACCGGTGGCGTGGTCGAGCCGGCGCAGGAGCTGATGCGTGTCGTCCCGGAAGGCGCGGAGCTGCAGGTCCAGGCCTGGCTGGCGAATCGCGACGTCGGCTTTGTCGACGAAGGGCAGACAGCCGAGGTCAAGGTGGAAACATTCCCTTTCACCCGTTACGGCACCCTGCACGCCACGGTGACCCATGTTTCCAACGACGCGACCGCGCAGGAGAACGGTGGCCTCATCTATGAAACGACCGCCGCCCTAGAGCGTAGCTGGATCGAAGTCGATGGCCGTCAGATTCCACTCAGCCCGGGCATGACCGTATCGCTGGAAATAAAGACAGGGCAACGGCGGGTTTTGGATTTTGTCCTCGCACCGCTGGTTGAGCACGTGGATGAAAGCGCAAGGGAACGTTAGACGTGAATGAAAGTGACCGTGATGACCGCCAATCTGCCTCCAAGCAGTCTGACGGTCGGGAAATAGTGATAGTCAGGCCGAATCATAAACGCCTGCCCTACCTGTATGGATCGAAGTGGCTCTATGCCGGTTTCGTGGCGTACTGGGCGACCGTTTGTCTGTTGCCCTGGCGGGCGATCGGCCGGTCAGACGGCGTCCAGATGTTTGTCGATGTGATGGCATCTCTGATTCCCAGCGTGGTCGGGTTAACGAACGACGTCCACTTCATGCCCGCGCCAGCCCTGGAGGCGCTGCTGGCTTTTCTTCACCTGTCAGGGTGGCTGTTTCTGGGGGTAATGGCATTTTTTCTGTATCCGGTTGCATTCAGGCCGAATGTCAAGCCCAGTCGGTGGAAGTTATTAAACGCGGTTGGGGTGTGCGGAGGGGTATTCGCGTTTTTGGTGGCTATTTTGCACTGGTCGCCCGGTATTACACGCGGGGAAGCAAGTGATGTGTTTCACGACAGTCTTGTTAGGATCACCTTCGCGTATATGTTTTTTTATTGGGTCATGGGTGGGATGTTGGGCATTTGGGGAGGGGCGTTGATTTCCCTTTTTCTTCCCTTGAGAGTCGAAGGAGATGACTGATGGCCAAGGAAGAGTCTCAGCCTATTTCGGGTGAAGCTGCAGCAGGTTCCGTGCTGGACGGGCTGTCGCAGTTCTCCAATGAGAGTTTCGATACTGCGGCCGCGGAGCGGAAGCTGAACGACGCATTGAAGAGTGCGGAAAGTGCTGGTGATCGCCTGAAGCAGGCCAGGCTTCGGGAAATGCGTCATTTGATGCAGAAGGCCAATGATCCGGCAACGCAGGATGCGTTGCGTCAGAGTTATGGAACGCTGAAAGGCCAAATTTCGGATTCCCTGGCGTATGCGGAGAGTCAGGCTGCGAAACACGGCGGGACGCTGAGTAACCGTCAAAGGCTTAATCTGGTGGCGGGGCGGCTGGGAAAGCTGGCCGGATTCTCCGGCTCGATGCTCTCCTTTGGGCAGGCACTTTCGGACGTTGTGCAAGGCGATGGAGAGGGGGTGGGGCAGGATGCCGTTTCCGCGGTCTTGGGGGGCTTGGTCGGGACTGCGGTGACTGGTGTTGCGACGAGTTTGGGATTGCCCGTTATTGTTTCGGGTGCGTTAGTTGGCGGTGCTTCCTTGTTGGTGGGAATGGCGGTTGATGAATTCCTCCCGGATAGCTGGGCGGAAACAATTGGCGGTCCTGTTGTGGACGTCTATGATTCGGCGGTTTCGGGCCTGACCGATTTTCTTGAGTGGTGGGATCCGGCTGGAATCATGCCCGATACCAATTCCAGCTACCTCAATGCGTACGGGTGGGTGCGGATGCGCGATCCCCTTACGGTCGATCTGGATGGAGACGGCCTGGAAACGGTGGGAATCGATACGGGGCGCCCTATCCATTTCGACCATGACGCCGATGGGGTCAAGACGGCCAGCGGCTGGGTTGCGCCGGATGACGGGTTTCTGGTGCTGGACCGGAACGGCAATGGCACCGTCGATTCCGGGGCGGAGCTCTTCGGTGACAGCACGGTTCTCGCGGACGGTAGCGAAGCGGCCGACGGATTTGCGGCCCTCGCGGAACAGGATACTAACGAGGACGGGCGGGTCGATTCCGAAGACGCCCACTGGTCGGCGTTGCGCATCTGGCGCGATCTGAATCAGAACGGCATTTCGGAAGCCGACGAGCTGCAGAGCCTGGACGAGGTGGGTATCGCGTCGCTGGATGTCGACGCGCAGTCCCACAGTCAGGCGCTGGGAAACGGTAACCAGATCGCTGACGTGGGGCGCTTCACCTGGACAAGCGGCGAGACCGGCGAGATCGAATCGGTCACGGGCCGTAGCGGTGACGTCGATCTGGCCGAGAACCCGTTCTACCGGGAATTCGCCGACCCCGTAACGTTAACGGAGCAGGCGATAGCGTTGCCTGCCATGCGCGGTTCCGGGTCGGTCCGTGATATGCGCGAGGCCGCGAGCCTGTCATCCGGTTTCGCCCAGACGCTGACCGATTACAGCCAGGCGTCCACCCGTGACGGCCAGATCGCGCAGTTGGACGGCCTGGTAAAGGCCTGGGCCCGCACCTCGAACCAGTCGAGTAGCGCGGAGCTGGCCGAAGACAAGGGCTACCGGCTTATCTACCTGGTGCCGGGAATGAGCGCGGGGGACTACGAGAACTATCTGCCTTACCTGGAGGGTGACATGGCGCCTCCGGGCGACATGTCCGATGAGGATCGGGCGCACCTGGCGGAACTCAAGGCCGAGCAGAAACAGGTAACGGAGTGGATCTCGACGCTGGAGCGTTTCAACGGCCAGCCGTTCGTTGAGGTGGAGAATTCCGGTGTGTTGTTTGCGTCCGGGCGCCGGGCGACCGTGAGTTCGGGGCCCCGCATCGGTGTCAGGCGCGCGTATGTGTCGATTTCGTCGGCGCAGAAACAGATGCTCGACCGGTCGTACGAGGCTATCCGTACGTCTGTCTATGAGGGATTGATTAAACAGACCCGCCTTGCTCCATACCTGGAATCAATGGAATGGAGTTACGACGAGGTCGCCGGGGTGTTCGGAGTGGATTTCTCGGCGCTCGAGTCCAGGCTGGATGCCGCGAATACTAACGATCCGATCAACGCCCTGGTCGACCTGATCGAACTGACGCGATATGCCGGCGAGTCGCTGCAAAACACGGGTTGGGATGCGGAGGGCTATCTACGCGCCCGGCTGGACGATTTGGCCGCGAATCCGGAATTGACTGAATCGTTGGCGACGACCCTCGATGAGCTCGGCGTGGTTACCGGAACCGGCGAGCTAGAAGGAAGTGCCTCGCGGAATACATTGCTGGGAGGGGCACAGGCGGATCGTCTTGACGCTCGCGACGGCGACGACTGGCTGAGCGGTGCCGCAGGCGATGATCGACTGTACGGTGATACCGGAGACGACCTGCTGCAAGGGGATGCGGGGAACGACCGGCTCTACGGCGGCCGTGGTGACGACGTCCTCGACGGTGGTGATGGAGACGATCGTCTGGACGGCGGCTATGGTGACGATACCTATCGTTTCGGATTCGGTTCGGGGCAGGATTTGATCGCGAGCTATGACCGGACCTCGGGCAAACAGGACATCGTGGTATTCGATGAAAGCGTAACCACCGCGGACGTAGCCCTCTTGCGTTCTGGGAACGACCTGTTGATCACACTGGGTGATGGCACGGACACGCTGACGGTTCGGAACCACTTCAGCTATGACGGCGACGATCGTCACTCCCGTATAGAGGCGCTGCGCTTTGACAGCGGTGCCGTATGGGATGTGGGGGATATCAGGCAGGCGGTCTTGATGAGTGGGGACGCCACTGAAACGCTCATCGGTTATGAGACAGACGACGTCATCGATGCCGGTGACGGCAATGACCACGTTTACGGGCACGAGGGTAACGACACCCTCTCGGGTGGGGCAGGTAACGATGAGCTGCGTGGCGACGAAGGCGATGACACGCTGATTGGCGGCGCCGGTGTCGACTATGTCTTCGGAGGTGACGGAGACGATGAACTGTTTGGTGGGGTGGGCGACGACTACCTGAGAGGCGGAGAAGGCAGCGATCTTTTCCACTTCGGGGTCGGGTCTGGGAGCGACCGGATCAACAGCCAGTACCACCAGTCTACCGACAAGACCGATGCGGTCCTGTTCGATGCCGAGGTTGATCCGGCGGATGTTGCCGTCCGGCGATCCGCCAGCAATCTGGTGCTGTCGCTGGCGAATGGCGTCGACCGGCTGGAGGTATCCAACTATTTCCACAATGATGCCAATACCGGCGAATACCGTGTCGAGGAGTTCCGTTTCAATGACGGCACTGTCTGGACGGTGGACGACATCAAGCAAAAGGCGCTTGTCAGTTCCGACGACGCAGAGACGCTTATCGGGTATGCAACGGACACTGCGCTCGATGGTGCCGGCGGAGATGACACGATCTATGGCCGTGCCGGTGACGATACCCTACGCGGGAGTGCCGGGGACGATCGGCTTTACGGCGAGGAGGGTGCGGATACGTTATCAGGCGGTGCCGGCTACGATCGCCTCTCGGGAGGTGATGGCGACGACATCCTGGAAGGCGGCGCCGGCGATGATTGGCTGTCCGGTGATGCCGGGAATGACGTCTATCGATTCGGTCACGGGGGTGGGCACGACAGGATAAGGAACTACACCTACCAGCCCGGGGAAACCAAGCTGGATGCAGTGCAGTTCGACAGTGATATCGCTTCGTCGGACGTGGCGCTGGTGCGCACGGGCAATGACCTGCGTATCGAGCTGAATGGTGGCACCGATTCGGTGACGATCGATGACTACTTCTGGGGTGACGCCTTGACCGGGGCTTACCGCGTGGAAGAGCTTCGATTCGGCGATGGTTCGATCTGGACCGTTGACGACGTCAAGCAGAGGACGCTGGTAACGGGAAATGGTGACGACGAGGTCATCGCCTACGATACGGATGACACGCTCGATGGTGCGGCAGGGGACGACAGCATCCGTGGTCGTGGTGGGAACGACACGCTCTCGGGAGGTTCGGGTGCCGATCGGCTTTACGGTGAGGAAGGCGATGACAGCCTGGATGGCGGGGCCGGAGGTGACACGCTCCAGGGAGGCAACGGTGTGGACACGCTCTCGGGCGCTGATGGCGACGACGATCTCCAGGGGGGAGGCGGTGATGATGTCCTAAGCGGTGGTGCGGGCAACGACCGTCTCGATGGTGGCTATGGCAGTGACGTGTACCGGTTCGGGTACGGTTCGGGTAGCGATACCGTTGACGAGCGGACCTATAACCCCGCGTCCACCAAGGTGGATGCCGTTGAGTTCGATACCGATGTCCCGCCCTCGGATGTGACGTTGCGTCGATCCGGCAACAATCTGGTTGTTTCCCTCGGTGATGGAACGGATCGGCTGACCGTCGACGATTACTTTCGCAACGATGCCAATAGCGGTGAGAGTCGCGTCGAGGAGTTGCGCTTCTCTGACGGCACGGTGTGGGACGTCGACCATGTCAAACAGGCGGTGCTTGCCGGGACGGATGCGTCGGAAACGCTCATTGGCTATGAAGTGGCGGACGCGATTGACGGCGAGGCCGGGGATGACGTGATCTTCGGGCGCGGTGGCGATGACCGCCTTACCGGCGGTCAGGGGGATGACACGCTGGAAGGCGGCGCAGGAAGCGATACCTACGTTTTTCATGGCGGCCATGGTGCGGATGAGATAAACGCCTTCGATACCACGGCCGGTCGTCAGGAAGAGGTCGAGTTCTCCGCCGCGATCGCGCCCGACGATATCCATGCCCGCCGTCGAGGCGACGATCTGTTGCTACTCAACGTCAATGGAACGGACCAGGTCACTATTCGTGGGCATTTCCGCGACGAGACCCGCAACGACTCCACCATTCAGGCAGTCCGGTTCAGCGACGGGACCGTCTGGAACCTGAGCGATTTGAACGAGCTCGTATTGCAGGGATCGGCGGGCGACGACGTTCTTGAGGGCCATCTTGCAGACGATGCGATAACGGGCGGTGCCGGAAGCGACACGCTATATGGGCGTGACGGTGCAGATTCGCTTTACGGGGACGCCGGTGCCGATACGCTGTACGGCGAAGTCGGCGGAGACACGTTGATTGGTGGTGCCGGTGGCGATCGCCTTGAAGGCGGCCAGGGCGATGACGTCTACGAAATGGCGGCGGCCGACGGGGCCGACCGGATTTTCGATACACAGGGTAACGATCGGCTGCGACTGACCGACACCTCGTCCGCCGATGTTGTGTTGCGTCGGGACGGTGGGGATCTGGTGGTCCGCCTGGGTACCGGTGTGGTCCTTGCGCGTGTGCTCGGTCAGTTTTCCGATGAGGCCGGGGTTCAGGGGGGCACGCCTCTGGAGTCGATTGAGTTCGCCGATGGCGCAATCTGGGACTACGACACCATCAAGCTGCAGGCCATCGCGGGGACGACCGGGGGTGACGTCATCCAGGGGCACGCCGACGCGGACGTTATTCAGGCGCTCGCGGGGGACGATACGGTGACCGCCGCCGCCGGAGACGACGAGGTCTACGGAGGTTCCGGGGCCGATACGCTGATCGGCGGCCAGGGGGGCGATCACCTTGTGGGAGGCGTCGATGGCGATTCGCTTTTTGGCAACTACGGCGAGGATGTCCTGGAAGGCGGTGCTGGTGATGACACGCTGGAGGGAGGTACGGGAGATGACACTCTGCGTGGCGGTGCCGGTGTCGACACGCTTGACGGCGGGACAGGTGTGGACCTGCTGGAAGGCGGTGCTGGCGGCGATACGTTACGGGGTAACGGCTCGCTCTACGGCGGTGACGGTGGCGACACCCTGAACGGAACAGGGCTGCTTTCCGGTGGAGATGGTGACGACACGCTCACCGGTCTGGGAAGGGACGAGTTGCTCGGTGGTGCCGGTGATGACGAGCTTACGGCGAACGGGGATCCCTGGATATCCGGCATGGGCTCGTTCCTTGAGGGCGGAACGGGAGACGACACGCTCTATGGTTCCTTCGCTGACGACACGTACCGGTTCGGGCTCGGCGATGGTCAGGACCGGTTGATCGAACGCCGGGCGGGGGAGTCCTACAGCAACGTCGATCCCTCGCGGGACACCCTCTCATTCGGGGCCGGCATCGCCGTGACCGATCTGGCCTTTGAGCGACACGGTGATGATCTCGTCATTCAGCACGCCAACGGGGCGGACCGCATCACCATCGAGCGCTGGTTCGAGGAGCCCACGGAACACTTCAAGGTCAACCGCTTCGTGTTCGAGGATGCCACCGAGCTGACCGATTCCGACGTCGAGGCTGCGGTGGTGACATATGGCACGGCTTCCGCCGATACGTTGTCCGGCTATCGCGCGCTGGACGAGCGGCTATATGCCGGTGCCGGCGACGATCAGGTTTGGGGGCGAGCTGGTGATGACGTGCTCCATGGCGAGGCCGGTGATGATTATCTGGACGGTGAAGCGGGTAACGATCAACTGATCGGCGGTATCGGCGAGGACAATCTGCAGGGACGTGACGGCAGTGACATGCTGGACGGTGGAGCCGACGCGGATAGTCTTAGCGGTGGCCTCGGCGAAGATGGTCTCTTCGGCCGTGCCGGTGCGGACAACCTGTTCGGTGATGAAGGTGCCGATTACCTCGAGGGAGGATCGGGAGACGACTACCTGTCCGGTGGTGATGCGGACGACGTCCTTCTTGGCGGAGACGGTAACGATCAGTTGCGGGGCGATACCGGCGATGATCACCTGACCGGCGGCCTGGGGGACGATAAGTACGTCCACGGGAGCGGGCAGGGGGCCGACACCATCGACAATCGCGACGGTGGTTACGACGGGGTGTTTTTCTCCGACGTCGGCGCTGATCGGCTGAATTTCATCCGTGACGGCGATGATCTCCTGATTACCGTGGATGCCGATTCGACCCAGTCCGTACGCGTGCTCGACCATTTCCTGGGGGGCGATGCCGCAATCGATTACGTCCAGCCCAATGGTGGGGCAATGCTGGATACCCGGCACATTGCCGACATCGTTGCGGCCAAGGGCGTGACGGGCGAGTTCGCCACCGCTGTTGTCGGCACGGGCGGGGACGATGAGCTGTCGGCTTATGCAACGGACGACCTGCTCCAGGGCCTGGAAGGCGACGATACGCTATGGGCCTTTGCGGGGGCCGACCGGCTCGAAGGCGGCAGCGGTGACGACACGCTGTATGGCGGGGACGGCACCGGTCAGGGATCGGGGGCGGATCAGCTCTTCGGTGGAGCCGGGCACGATATCCTGTACGGCGAGGACGGTGACGACGTGCTGTCCGGTGGCGCCGGCAGTGATGACTATTACTACTCGGCCAATGGTGGCGTGGACGTCATCGACAACACCGGCGGAGGAACGGATACCGTCTTCTTCCTCGGCGGTATCGACCGTTCACGGATCTCCTTCCATCAGGACGGCGAAGACCTGGTAATGCTCCTCGATGGTGACGTGGCCCAGCAGGTTCGGGTAACGAACCACTTTCTGGGTGGGGATGCCGCGATCAGCTACGTCCAGCCGACTGATGGCGGCGGCGCGATAGCGGCCAACGAGATCACCGGTTTGCTGACCGCCATGCCTGACGACCCCGCCGACGGCTCCGGCGACGACGGGGATGGGGGGACGACGAACCCGCCACCGGATGATGGTGGTGAAACGCCGCCGCCCGCCCAGACCGGCGGTTCGGACAACCTCGTCGGTACCACCGGCGACGATGTCCTTCTCGGAGGTGCCGACGCCGATACCCTGGATGGGCAGGGTGGTAACGATCTTCTCCGGGGTGGGACGGGAGATGACACCTATCGTTTTGGTGGCGGGCAGGCCGTTCTGCAGGAAGACGGCGGTAACGATACCTTGCTCTTCACGGACGGTATTGCCTTCAGCAGTGTTTCGTCAGGCTTGATGAAGTCCGGCGACGACCTGGTGTTGAGTGTCGATGGTGGCCCCGATCAGGTGACACTCTCCGGTTTCTTCCGGGGCGGTAGTGAACTCGTCGAGACCATCAGTTTCGAGAGTGGCGGGTCGTTGACCTCGGCGCAGATTTTCGGCGCGTTCGGTTTGCCCGTCCCGGACGGGTCATCGCCTTACGCCGGTACGCTTGTGGGAAGTAACGGTGATGATGCCCTGGTTCAGGGGGGCAGCGATGCCGAACGTCTTTTCGGTCTCAATGGTGACGACTCGCTTGAAGGTGGTGCCGGAGACGACTTGCTGATCGGTGGGCGCGGTGACGATACGTATGTCTTCCGGACCGGTGACGGACAGGATTGCATCGATAACACCGGCGGCGGTACGGACCAGTTGCAGTTTGCGGATGCGGGTTTCAACGACGTCGCGAGTGGCCTGACGAAGTCCGGCGACGATCTCGTGCTGAAGGTCGGATCCGGTGGTGATCAGGTCACGGTGGGCGGGTTCTTTCGGGGTGGAGACCTCGCCATCGATGCCCTGACCTTCTCCGATGGCGCCCAGCTGAGCAAGTCGCAGATCTTTGGTGCGTTCGGTCTTGCCGATCCGGATCCGGACGGTTCACCGGATTACACTGGGCTTCCGGATGAGCGGGCCTATGGCACTGTTCAGGCTGCACGCAGCGCAAGTGAGACCATCCTTGGCTCGTCGGATGCCGACCTGATCGATGGTGGTGCCGGCGCAGACATTCTGAATGGTGCGCAGGGCGATGACTGGCTGATCGGCGGCCGCGGGGACGACGAATTCATCCAGAACCGGGGAGGAGGGAACGACTCGATCACCGCGTATGACCCCAAGGCCGGCAAGACCGACGTCCTGAGCTTCGGTGACGATGTGGCCCACGATCAGCTCTGGTTCCAGCGGGAGGGAGACGATCTCTCGGTGGGGATCATTGGCACGGATGACGGAGCGACCATCAGCGGCTGGTACCTCGGTGATGCCCATCACGTCGAACAGATACAGGCGGCGGATGGATACACCTTGCTGGATTCCCAGGTCGATAGCCTGGTGTCCGCGATGGCATCGTTCGAGCCGCCGTCCTCCGGTGAGATCGTGCTGTCGCCCGATTATCAGGAGGAGCTGCAGCCGACCATCAGCGCGAGCTGGCAGTAAAGCCGATCCCTGGAATCACCGGAGCCTGTCCTGCAGACCCTCGGGTCTGCAGGACAGCATGGGTAACCGTCATTTGGATGAGGGGGCTTTGGTCCGTCGGCAGATGCGTGCAGCCAGTCGCCTCGGGGCTCCGTGTTCGTCCTGGTCGTGACGATTCCCCATCCGCGGGATCAACTACCCCGTCCTGTAGACGATGAGGTCCCAGACCCCGTGTCCCTTGCGGCGGCCGCGGCGTTCGAACTTGGTGACCGGGCGTTCGCCGGGGTCGGGGGCGTAGCCGCCGTGGGGGTTGTCGAAGTCGGGGCTGGCGCTCACGACCTCCAGCATGTGCTCGGCGTAGTTCTCCCAGTCGGTGGCGAGGTGGAGGAAGCCGCCCGGGCGGAGGCGTGAGGCCACCAGCGCCAGCCATTCGGGCTGGACCATGCGGCGCTTGTGGTGGCGCTTCTTGGGCCAGGGATCGGGGAAGAACAGGTTCACGCCGGCGAGCCCCGCCGGGGCGATGTGCTGGCGGAGGATGGCGACGGCGTCGGCGTCCATGACCCGGACGTTGTCGATGCCGTCCTCCTCCAGGCGGCGCAGCAGCCGGCCGACGCCGGTGCGGTAGACCTCGATGCCGAGGTAGCTGCGCTCCGGGTGGGCCTGCGCCATCTCCGCCAGGGCCTCGCCGTCGCCGAAGCCGATGTCGAGCACCACCGGCGCCTCCCGGCCGAAGGCCGCGGTGAGGTCGATAACCCCCTCGCCCGGCTCGATGCCGTAACGCGGATAGAGCCGTTCCAGCGCCCGCTGCTGGCCGCCGGTGAGGCGGCCCTCGCGGCGCACGAAGGAGCGGACGGGGCGGCGGGTGTTCCGGGTGGTGGTCTCGTCGTTCACGGGGTCATCCGGTTGTTCTGTCTCACGCACCGTGGCGACACGGCGGGCAACGTCCTAGAAGAACGTCCCTTCGAGCGGCGAGGAGGCGCTGGCGAAGCGCTTGCGCGGGATGCGCCCGGCGAGGTAGGCCTCGCGGCCGGACTCCACGGCGAGGCGCATCGCCCGGGCCATGCGTACCGGCTCCTTCGCGCCGGCGATGGCGGTGTTGAGCAGCACGCCGTCGCAGCCGAGCTCCATGGCGATGGCGGCGTCCGAGGCGGTGCCCACGCCGGCGTCCACGAGCACCGGCACGCCGGCGTTCTCGATGATGGTGAGCAGGTTGTAGGGGTTCTGCACCCCGAGCCCGGAGCCGATGGGGGCGGCGAGCGGCATGATCGCCACGCAGCCGATCTCCTCCAGCCGTTGGGCGATGATCGGGTCGTCCGAGGTGTAGACCATGACGTCGAAGCCGTCGGCGACCAGCTCCCGCGCCGCCTCGATGGTGGCGGTGACGTCCGGGTACAGGGTGCGCTCGTCGCCCAGCACCTCGAGCTTCACCAGGTTGTGCCCGTCGAGCAGCTCCCGGGCCAGCCGGCAGGTGCGCACCGCGTCCTGCGCCGTGTAGCAGCCCGCCGTGTTGGGCAGGATGGTGTAGCGCGACGGCGGGACGACGTCCAGCAGGTTGGGCTCGTCCGGCGACTGGCCGATGTTGCTGCGGCGGATCGCCACGGTGACGATCTCGGCGCCGCTCGCCTCGATCGCCTCGCCGGTCTCGGTGAGGTCGCGGTACTTGCCGGTGCCGACCAGCAGCCGGGAGCGGAACTCGCGCCCGGCGACGGTGAAGGTATCTCCTGCCATGGTGTATCCCGGTGATTGCTCGGATGCGCGGGCCGCGCGGCGGTCAGCCCCCGCCGATGGCGTGAACGATCTCCACTCGGTCGCCGGCGGCGAGTTCGTGGGCCTGGAAGTCGCTGCGCGGCACCAGCGCCTCGTTCACCTCGACGGCGATACGCCGGTTCGTGAGCCCGAGGTCGGCCACGAGCCCGCCGACGGACTGCCCGGGACTGACCTGCCGGGGCTCGCCGTTGACGACGATCTCGATGGGTGCGCGTTGCTCCTGCATAGCGCCACCATTGTACACCCGCCGCCCGTGGCGGTGGCTACCCGGGGCAGGTCAGTGCACGTAGGCGAGCAGGGCCGGCAGCAGGGCGAAGACGAGCAGCGTGGAGAGCACGATCATGCCGGCGATATCCTCCACCGGGCCGTCGTAGCGCTCGGCAAAGAGGTAGTTGAACACCGCCACCGGCATGGTGCACTGGATGATCAGCGTGCCCGCGGCCACCGGACCGAGCTCGAAGAGCGTCGCCACCGCCACGCCCGCGCCGAAGCCGATCGCCACCCGCGCCACCGCGAGCGCCGAGCTGCGTGGCAGGCGGTGCAGCCGCACGCCGCTGAGCGAGGCGCCGAGGGAGAGCAGCATCAGCGGGATGGTGATGTCCCCCACCAGCGAGATGCTGCGCATCAGCGGCTCCGGCGGGGTGACGCCGAGGGCGTGCAGCGCGAGTGCCGCGACGAAGGCGTGGAGCAGGGGCATTCGGTAGAGCGAGCGCGCGGACATGCCCGCCCCGGCGAGCGACGCACCGATGGTGAAGTGGCCGACCTTCACCAGCGTGGAGAAGGCCACCCCGAAGGCGAGGCCGGTGGGCCCAAGGGCCAGGAAGACCACCGCCAGCCCCAGGTTGCCGGTGTTCGGGAACATCAGCGACGGCAGGTAGCCGCCCAGCGGCAGGCGCATGGCTCGGAGTACCCCGGCCCCGGCCACGGCGAACAGCGCGAGCGCCGTGGTCCCCGCCGCGAGCATGCGCAGGATCTCGCTCATGGCGAGCTCCGCCTGGAGCACGGAGCTGAACACCAGTGCCGGGGCGCCGACGTTCATCACCAGCGCGCCCACGAACCGCCGGTCGAAACCGGACACCCGCGATATCAGCAGCCCGAGCGCGGGGATGAGGAACACGGGTGCGACGGTGGGGAGGACGCTGGCGTACATGGCGCAGTCTGGGCGGTGATCCTGGCGGAACCGGGCACGGTGTGGAACCCGGGATGAACGTCCGGGATTCTAACGGGCCGGGATCAGGACGTCACAAACCGGCAGGCCCTTATCCGGGTTTGCCGATATGGACTGCCGTGTTCATCGCGGAGTAAGGTCCGGTTCACGGGGTCCGGAGAGGGGGCCGGACCTGCGGGGCGGTGGCGTGTCGGTCCCCCGCCCGGGCTGGTGCGAGCGCCACCGCCGTGTTCCTACCCCCGGCAAGGCCCAGTCATGGACGACTTCTCCGCCGGCGACCTCAAGACGATCCTGCACTCCAGGCGGGCGAACATCTACTACCTCCAGCACTGCCGCGTCCTGGTCAATGGCGGGCGGGTCGAGTTCGTCACCGACGAGGGCCGGCGCTCGCTGTACTGGAACATCCCCATCGCGAACACGACGACGGTCCTGCTGGGCACGGGGACCTCGATCACCCAGGCAGCGATGCGCGAGCTCGCCCGGGCCGGGGTGCTGGTCGGGTTCTGCGGTGGCGGCGGGACGCCGCTGTTCAGCGCCAACGAGATGGACGTCGAGGTCGCCTGGTTCAGCCCGCAGAGCGAGTACCGGCCGACCGAGTATCTGCAGGCCTGGGTGGCGTTTTGGTTCGACGCGTCACAGCGCCTCGAGGCCGCACGGCGCTTCCAGTGGGCGCGGCTGCAGCGGATACGCGGGAACTGGCTGGATAACCGGGCGCTCACGGACGCGGGCTTCGAGGTGGCACGGGAGCCGCTGACGCATCTCGTCGAGCGCACGGAGGCGGCGGTGGCCGCGGCAGCGGACACGGTGGAGCTGCTGACGCTGGAGGCGCGGCTCACCAAGCAGCTGTTCGCCATGGCCGCCGGCGCGGTGGACTACGGCGAGTTCGTCCGCGCCAAGCGCGGCAGCGGCACGGACCCGGCGAACCGGTTCCTGGATCACGGCAACTACCTGGCTTACGGGCTCGGTGCGACCGCCACCTGGGTGCTGGGGCTACCGCACGGCCTGTCGGTCCTCCACGGCAAGACCCGGCGGGGCGGGCTCGTCTTCGACGTGGCCGATCTCGTCAAGGACGCGGTCATCCTCCCGCAGGCGTTCATCTCCGCCATGCGCGGCGACGAGGAGCAGGAGTTCCGTCAGGCCTGTATCGAGCAGCTCACCCGCACGGAATCGCTCGATTTCATGATCGATACGCTGAAATCCGTGGCCGTGACGCTCGGGACGCCCGCCCGATGAACGTGCTGCTCGTCTCCCAGTGCAGCAAGAACGCCCTCAAGGAGACGCGGCGGATTCTCGACCAGTTCGCGGAACGCCGTGGCGAGCGCACCTGGCAGACGCCCATCACCCAGGCCGGTCTGGACACCCTGCGCCGCCTGCTTCGCCGCAGCGCGCGCAGGAACACCGCCGTGGCCTGCCACTGGATACGCGGGCGCGATCACAGCGAGCTGCTGTGGATCGTCGGCGATGCCGGGCGGTTCAACGCGCGCGGCGCCGTGCCCACGCAGACCACGCGCCGGGACATCCTGCGGCGGGCGGACGAGAACGACTGGCACACCGGCGAGGACATCCTCCTGCTGTCGAGCCTGGCGGCCCTGCTGCACGACCTGGGCAAGGCGTGCGCCGCGTTCCAGAGACGCCTGCTCGACCCCGCCGGCGCCACCCGCAACGTCTACCGGCACGAATGGATCAGCCTGCGGCTGTTCGAGGCGTTCGTCGCCGGTGACGACGACGCCACGTGGCTCGCCCGGCTGGCCGAGCTGGATGCGGATGACGGGCCCTGGCTGGAACGGCTGGTGCGGGACGGCCTGGACGACGGCCCTGCCTCGCCGTTTTCCTCGCTGCCGCCGCTGGCGGCCGCCGTGGGCTGGCTCATCGTCACCCATCACCGCCTGCCGGTGATGCCGCGATCCGCCGACGACAGCGGTTTCCAGGCCGCGCAGCTGCGGGATCTGCCAGCGCTCATTACCGCGGACTGGAACGACGATGTCGTGAACGGGCGCGATCCCCGCGAGCTCCCCGGCTATTGGCGGTTCGATCACCCGTTGCCGGTGACTACCCAGAAGTGGCGCAACCGCGCCGCGCACCTGGCCGGCCGGCTGATTCGCCGTCTCGATCACTATCAGCAGCCGTGGCTGGACAATCCCTACGTCATGCACCTCGCCCGGCTGAGCCTGATGCTGGCGGACCACCACTACTCCAGCCTGGAGGATCCCGGCCAGCGCACGCGCGGCGAACGGGGTTATCCCCTCTACGCCAATACCGTGCGCCGCACCGGGGCGTTCAACCAGCCCCTCGACGAGCACCTCCTCGGCGTGGAGGCCGGGGCGCGCCGGGTCAGCGGCACGCTGCCCGGTGTCGAGCGCTACCTGCCGCGGCTGGCCCGCCACCGCGGATTCCGCCGCCGCAGCGCCGACCCGCGCTTCCGCTGGCAGGACCGCGCCTACGACCTCGCGGCCTCCCTGCGTGAACGCACGCAGGCGCAGGGGTTCTTCGGCGTCAACATGGCGTCGACGGGGTGCGGGAAGACCCTGGCCAACGGCCGGATCCTGTATGCCCTCGCGGACCCGGACAGTGGTGCGCGATTCTCGATCGCCCTTGGTCTGCGCACGCTCACGCTTCAGACCGGGCGGGCGTATCGGACGCTGATGAATCTCGGCGACGACGAGCTCGCCGTGCGTACCGGCGGGGCGGCGGGCCGCGCGCTGTTCGAGCACTTCGAGGCGGAGGCGGATGCCAGCGGCTCGGCCTCCAGCCAGCGCCTCATGGAGGAGGACGCCCACGTCTATTTCGAGGGCGATTTCGGCAACCATCCCCTGCTGCGCCAGCTCGCCCATGACCCGGGTATGCGCGCGCTGATCGCCGCCCCGATCCTCGCCTGCACCGTGGATCACCTCGTGCCCGCCACCGACGGGCTCCGCGGTGGGCGCCAGATCGCCCCCATGCTGCGCCTGCTCAGCGGCGACCTCGTGCTCGACGAGGTGGACGACTTCGACCTGGACGACCTCCCCGCGCTGACGCGCCTGGTCAACTGGGCCGGCATGCTCGGCACGCGGGTGCTGCTCTCCTCGGCGACCCTGGCGCCGTCGCTGGTGGAGGGGCTGTACCAGGCCTATCGGGCGGGGCGTGCCGTGTATCAGCGCAACCGTGGTGAGCCGGGGCGGCCGGTGAACATCGCCTGCGCCTGGTTCGACGAGAGCGACCGCCGGCACGCGGACTGCCCGGATGCCGCGTCCTTCACTGCTGCCCACGAGGCGTTCGCCGGCCGGCGCCGGGCGCGTCTGGCCGAGGCGGCGGTGAGGCGCCGGGCGGCCCTGGTGCCCGTCCCGGCATCCCGCGAGAGCGGGGCACCGACCATCGCCGAACAGATGGCGGCACAGATGCGCCGGCAGGCACTCGAGCTCCACCAGCGGCATCACAGCGTCGATCCGCGCA
>NZ_WNXE01000027.1:27853-28963 GCF_010993615.1 Arhodomonas sp. KWT
CTCGCAGCGGCAGGCGGGTGAGCTTCGGGCTGATCCGCATGGCGAACATCGAGCCCCTGGTGCAGGTCGCCCGGGCGCTGCTGGCGGCCGGCGCGCCGGAGGGCCACCGCATCCACCTGTGCGTGTATCACGCGCAGTTCCCGCTGGTCATGCGCTCGACCATCGAGCGTCATCTGGATGGTGCCCTCGATCGCCGTGACGAGATGGCCGTGTTCGAGCGCCCGGAGGTGCGGGCCTGCATCGACGGCGCCGACGAGCCGGATCAGCTGTTCGTCGTCCTGGGCTCGCCGGTGACGGAGGTCGGCCGGGACCACGACTACGACTGGGCGGTGGTCGAGCCCTCGTCGATGCGCTCGCTCATCCAGCTCGCCGGCCGGGTGCGGCGGCACCGGGTCGCCCCCTGTGAAACCGCGAACATCGCCCTGCTGGCCAGCAACTACAAGGCCATGGAAACCCCCGGCAACGTCGCCTTTACGCACCCCGGCTTCGAGGGCGCGGCGCGATGGCGGCTCAGCAGTCACGACCTGCACGAGCTGCTCGCGCCCGACGAGTACGAGGTGGTGGACTCACGGCCGCGCATCACCGAGCGCGGCGAGCTGCGCCCCCGCGACAGCCTGGTGGACCTGGAGCACGCCCGCCTGCGTGCCGCCCTGCTGCCCGGCGAGTCTGGGCCGGGCCGCGCCATGACGGCGCGGGAGCGGCGCGCCATGAAGGCGCCACCCACACCGCCGCTCAACGCCGCGAGCTGGTACGGCCTCCCGCGCGCGGACCTCAGCGGCGTGCTCCAGCGCAAACAGCCGTTCCGGCGGCAGACCCGGGAGGAGGTCGAGCTGGTGCTGATGCCCGACGACGCGGGCGAGCACTGGCACCTCAGGGAGCTGTGGCACGAGCCCGGCAGGCGGGGCGCCCCCCTCTATCTGGAGGCGGATGGCCGGCTGGAACGCACGACCCTGGAGGGCGTGCCGGGCGAGCGCATCACGCCCTGGATCGGCGCCGGCTACCTCGACGCCCTCGCGGCCCTGGCGGAGGACCTGGATCAGCCGCTGGAGGCGTGTGCGCGTCAGTTCGGCGTGGTGACCGTGCCGCAGAATGATCAGGGCTGGTGTTACC
>NZ_WNXE01000027.1:29061-32391 GCF_010993615.1 Arhodomonas sp. KWT
GGAAAACTGGCTCGCGGACGCCACGCGGCGCGTCGCCCAGCTGCAGGTGGTCACCCACGCGCTCAAGGCCACGCACCCGGACGCCCGGGGCACGAGCCTGTTCGCCCCGCCGGAGACGTTGCCGGCGCATCCGGCCGTGGGCACTCACGTCCTCGGCGACGGCGCGCCGCGGGACGTCGTGGGCAATGCCGCGGCGCTCGATGTCTACAAGTTCCTCCAGACCGAGCACGACGGCCGCTCCATGCTGGATCGTGCCCTGGCCGGCGAGGCGGCCTTCGCGGCGGCCCTGAGCGACGATCCGACGCAGGGGCAGGCGTGGATGGAGGCGTTCGCCGGCATCACCCGGGCCGGTCACGATCCGGCGAGCCATACCCGCGCCAAGCAGGTCTACTGGCTCGTCGGCGACGACCCCACCGACGATCGGGGGTTTCACCTGCTGGCGCCGCTGTACGCGACGAGCCTTGCGCACGCGGCGTTCCGGGCGATCAACGAGGACCGCTTCAGCGAGGTGGCGAAGGCGGCGCGGACGGCCCGGCGCGAGCGGCGTTACAGCGCCGTCGAGTCCCGCGAGTATCCGAAACTGGCCGTGCAGAAATTCGGCGGAACCAAGCCCCAGAACATCTCCCAGCTCAACAGCGAGCGGCGTGGTGGCAACTACCTCCTCGCCTCGCTGCCGCCGGACTGGCGTTCCGCGGACGTACGGGCACCGCTCCACACCGACTCGGTATTCCCGCTCTTCGGCCGCCGGCGGCCCGTGCGCTCGGCGGTGAACGCGCTGTTGCGCTTCCTGCGCTCGGAGCCGAAACCGAACGTCGCGACCCGCCGCCACCGGGACGAGCTGCTGGCCGAGCTCACCGACGCGCTCCTGGTCTTCGCCGCCGAGCTGTCGGCACTGCCGCCGGGCTGGAGCGCCCACGCCGACTGTCGCCTCGTCGAGGCGGAATGCCTGTGGCTGGACCCGGACCGGGCGGCGGAGGACGCCGAGTTCGCCATGCGCCGGGCGCAGGTGGACTGGCCGCGGGAGGTCCGAGAGCGCTTCGCCGCCTGGCTCAACGCTCAGCTCCAGGGCCCACTGCCGGTGGCCGACCCCGAACGGCGCTTCTGGGCGGAGCGGCTGGAGGTGGAAATGGACGAACTGGAGGAGACGCTGCCCCATGTCTGAGAGTCATTCGCTCCTCGTGCTGCCCCACGTGCGCGTGCAGAACGCGAACGCCATCTCCAGCCCGATGACCTGGGGATTCCCGGCAATGACCGCGTTCGTGGGCCTGATGCATCTGCTCGAACGCCGCCTTGCCGAGCGGGACATCCCGCTCCTGTTCGAAGGGGTCGGCGTGGTGTGTCACCACTGCGAGCCCCAGGCGAGCCATCGTGGCTATACCCACGCCTTTCATCTGACGCGTAACCCGGTGGGCAGGGACGGTGACACCGCCGCCATCGTCGAGGAGGGACGCGTGCACCTGGACGTCAGCCTGGTCTTCGCGGTGCGCGGCGATGCCTGCGCCGCGCCCGCGGAGGAGCGTGCCGCCATCGCCCGGGAGGTCGGTGAGCTGCTGCTCACCCTGCGGGTGGCCGGCGGCACGGTGTTGCCGGGCTCGTTCCGGGGGCGCCGCTGGAACGGCCCCGAGCTGATCCCCCTGGACGAACAGGAGGACGAGCGCCGCCAGCAGAGCAAGCGCCTGCTGCGGCGGTGGCTGCCCGGCTTCGCCCTCGTCTGCCGGGACGACCTGCTCCACGAACGGCACGCCGAGATGCGTGCGGACGACCCGGACACCACCCTGCTGGATGCCTGGCTCGACCTCTCGCGGCTGAACATGACCTGCCGCGGCGGGGAAGACGACGGCGAGGAGACGATTCGCTGGGAGGCGCGCCGCCGGCCGGGATGGTTGGTGCCGATCCCCGTGGGATACGGCGCGCTCGGGCCTTTGCAGGCGGGCGGCGACGTCCGGCGGGCCCGGGACACGGCCACCCCGCTACGCTTCGTCGAGAGCCTGTACTCCATCGGCCAGTGGGTGAGTCCCCATCGGCTGGACAGCCCGGAGCGGCTGCTCTGGTACGTCGACAACCGGCTCGACGAGGGGCGCTACCGACTGCGCAACGACTATATCGACAACGCCGCCGAATTTGTCTGATCTGCACCAGGAAGGAGCCTGAATCATGGCCAAGACCGCCGAGCTCAAGACCGCCTCCGTCCTCGCCTTCGAGCGCAAGCTCGATCCCTCGGACGCCCTGATGTTCGCCGGCCACTGGAGCGAGCGCGACAGCGCCGCGGAGTGGCCCGGCATCGCCATTCGCGCGAAGTCCGTGCGCGGCACCATCTCCAACCGGCTCAAGGCGAAAGACCAGGACCCCGCGAAGATCGATGCCGCGATCCACAATCCCAACCTCCAGACCGTGGACGTCGCGGCCCTGCCCACGGATGCCGATACCCTGCTGACGCACTTCACGCTCAAGGTCCTGGGCGGTGCCGGCGAGCCCTCCGCCTGCAACAGCGCGGCCTATCACGAAAAGCTCCGGGCCGCGGTGGACGCCTACGAAACCGAGCAGGGCTTCGACGAGCTGGCCCGGCGCTACGCCCACAACCTCGCCAACGGGCGTTTCCTCTGGCGCAACCGCGTGGGTGCCGAGGCCGTCGAGGTCCGGGTGAGTCACCGCGAGCACGGCGAGCTCGCGGCGAGCTGGACGTTCGACGCCCTCGATCTGTCGCTGCGCGATTTCGAGCCCACGGCGGGGACCCGGGACGATCTCGCCGGCCTCGCCGCCCTCATCCGCCAGGGGCTCGCCGGTGAGCGTCTCGTGCTCCTGGAGGTGAGCGCCTTCGCCCGGATGGGTGCCGGCCAGGAGGTCTTCCCCTCCCAGGAGCTCATCCTGGAGCGGGGTCGGAACGACAAGAGCAAGACGCTCTACAGCGTCAACGGCGTCGCCGGCATCCACTCCCAGAAGCTGGGCAACGCGATCCGCACCATCGACACCTGGTATCCGGAGGCGGAGACCGCCGGGATCGGGCCCATCGCCGTCGAGCCCTACGGCTCCGTGACCACGCGGGGGACCGCGTACCGCCAGCCCCGGCAGAAGGTCGACTTCTATTCGCTGCTGGACGACTGGCTGCTCAAGGACAGCAAGCCCGCGGTCACCGATCAGCACTACGTCATGGCCACCCTCATCCGCGGCGGCGTGTTCGGCGACAAGGCGGAGTGAGGCGATGCTGGATCACTACCTGGATATCCGCGTTCTGCCGGACCCGGAGTTTCAGCAGTCCATGCTGCTCGGCGCACTGGTGAGCAAGCTGCACCGGGGGCTGGTGGACATCGATGCCGACGATATCGGCATCAG
>NZ_WNXE01000280.1:0-1422 GCF_010993615.1 Arhodomonas sp. KWT
CCCCGGGGGCGCGGGGTGCGCCGGATGCCGACCCGGATAGGGTGATGTGGTTCCGATGATGGGGTTGATGGGGCTCGCAGATGAGCCCTTGTCTCGCTGATATCGTCTCGCCGCGATGGTGGCGCCCGTGTGATGCGGGCGTATCTGTTTGCCACAACGAGTGAGCGCAATCCCATGAGTAAACGATGGATACCCGTGATCGCCCTCGCCTGCGCAGTCGGCACGGCGCAGGGGGCCACGCTGTTCAGTGACGGTTTCGAGAGCGGCGGTCTGAACCGCAGCGAGGGCGGCATTTCCTGGGGGTACAGCACCAGCGCTTCGGTGAGCGCCAACAACGCCTACTCCGGCAGCTCGTCGCTGGCCTTCGTCTACGACGGCGTCGGCGACGGTTCCGACTCCTTCGCCGAGCAGCGCCTGGAGCTCGGTCAGGCCTACCGCGAGCTGTGGTTCGGCTACGACCTCTACATCCCGGCCAACTACAGCCATCGCAGCCAGAGCGGTCCGAGCAACAACAAGTTCATCGCCATCTATCGAGACCCCTACACGAATCCGGGGTTCCAGGTGAATTTCTCGTTGAATGCCGACGGCAGCGGCGGCTCGACCCTGATGGCCCACCGCTATGACTACGGCAGCGAGGCGGGCATCCTCAGTGCGGGTTCCTTCATCGACAGCAGTGACCTCGGGCGCTGGCACAAGATTGTCGTTCACGTGAAGGTCCCCAGCAGCGGTTCGGCCAGTGACGGCGTGCTCCAGCTGTGGAAGGACGGCGAGCAGATGGCCGACTTCACGGGTGTGGCCATGTATGGCGGCGACGGGCAGAACTACTTCGATGAGGCCTATCTGCTCGGCTGGGCGAACTCCGGCTTCGACCAGCGTACGGTGTTCTACCTGGATAACCTCGTGGTCTCGGACACGCCGCTGAGCGGCGATGTCACCGCGCCGCCGGAGCCGCCGACGGTAATTGATACCGAGGTACAGTAACGCCTGCCACCCGTCCCCCCGGCGCGCCCGCGCCGGAGGGGACGGGTCACTTCACGCCCGTCCGTCGCCTCTTTTCGCCTAATTCGTCACGTCCGTCATGTGACGCTATCCAGTCCGTACCCGCGGTGGTAAACGGAATGTGGGGCAAGACGCTCTTCAACCCGGGTAACCGCCGATGTGTGGCATCGCTGGTCTGTTGGTCCCTGCGCAATCGCTTGCCACCGCGGCGCTGACCCAGCGTGCCCGCGGGATGGCGGCGGCGCTGCGTCACCGGGGCCCCGATGACAGCGGGGTATGGGTGGACGCCGATGCCGGTATCGCGCTGGCACACACGCGGCTCGCGATCCAGGACCTCAGCCCCGCCGGCGCCCAGCCCATGGTCTCGCCGGGCGGACGTTACCGGGTGGTGTTCAACGGCGAGATCTACAATTTCGCCGCGCT
>NZ_WNXE01000280.1:1520-2676 GCF_010993615.1 Arhodomonas sp. KWT
TGCGTCGCGACCTGACGGCCGCCGGCGTGTCGTTCCGGGGTGGCTCTGATACCGAGGTGCTGGCCGCGGGGGTCGAGCACTGGGGGGTCGAGGCGACCCTCGCGAAGGTGCGGGGCATGTTCGCTGTTGCTGTCTGGGATGTCCGCGGGCGCCGGCTTCACCTTGCCCGCGACCCGCTGGGCGAGAAGCCCCTCTACTACGGCGCGGTCCCCGGTGTCGGGGTGCTGTTCGGCTCCGAGCTCAAGGCATTGCGCGCGGTGCCGGGCATGACCACGGCCATCGACAGGCGGGCCCTCGCGGGGCTGCTGCAGTACGGTTACGTCCCCGGGCCGCTGTCCATTCATCGCGGTACCTACAAGTTGCCGCCGGGGGTGCTGCTGAGCCTGGACTGCGCTCACGGACCGCCGGACGACGTGGCCCCTTGGGGCCGGCGCCGCGGTGTTCGCCTCACGCCCTTCTGGCGCCTGGCCGATGTGGCGGCGGCGGGGGTTGCGGATTCCGGGGCCGATGACGAGGCCGGCCGTATCGACGGACTGGACGCGACCCTGCGTGAGGTCATCGGTGAGCAGCTGGTTGCCGACGTCCCGGTGGGGGCGTTCCTCTCCGCCGGGCTGGACTCGGTGACGGTCACCGCCATCGCCCAGGCCATCACGCCACGGCCGCTGCGCACCTTCACCGTGGCCTTCGACGATCCCCGCTACGACGAATCGGAGGCCGCGGCCGGGATCGCGGCGCACCTGGGCACCGAGCACACGACGCTGGCGGTGACCGGCCGGGACGCCCTGGAGGTGATACCCGGGCTGCCGCGGATCTACGACGAGCCCTTCGCCGACCCCTCCCAGGTGCCCACCTGCCTGATCGCGCGGCGCGCACGCGAGCACGTCACCGTCTGCCTCTCCGGCGACGGCGGTGACGAGATCTTCGCCGGCTATAACCGCTATCTCTTCGCCGGCTCCGCCGCCGGCCTCGCCGCACGCCTGCCGGGGCCGCTGGCCCGGCTGGCGGGGCGGGGCGTGCTGGCGCTGCCGCCACAGCGCTGGGACCGGTTGGCCGGGGCCGCCACAACGGTGCTGCCCCCCCTGCGGCGGCTGTGGCGGCCGCGCATGGGCGAGAAGCTGCACAAGCTGGCCTCGGTGCTCGACGCCGGGGGCCCGGC
>NZ_WNXE01000281.1:0-2676 GCF_010993615.1 Arhodomonas sp. KWT
CACCTGATCCAGCTGGTCGAACAGCGGCGCAAGGACACCACCGAGGCCTACCGCCGCAACCAGGCCGCCGAGCAGCTGCGCCAGCGCAAAGAGGACGAGGAGCTCGAGCTGTGGCTGCGCCAGCTCCGCGAGGAGGCCTACGTGGACTACCGCCTCGACAACCCGGCAGGGGCCGCCAACTCGTGACCGCCCCCGCCCTGGCGGTCACCATGGGCGAGCCGGCGGGCATCGGTCCGGACCTGCTCGCCATGCTCGCGGCGAACCCGCCGGCCGACTGCCGCCCGGTACTGGTGGGCGATCCGGAGGTGATCGCCACACGGGCCCGGACTCTCGGACTGGATATCGAGCTCGTGCCCTACCGCCCGGACGCACCGGCCCCGGACCACGGACTGGAGATCGAGGCGGTCGCGATGCACAAGGCGGTGACCCCGGGACGGCTGGACCCCGGCAACGCCACCGCCGTGCTCGCCATGCTCGACGCCGCCCTGGGCGGCTGTCTTGACGGGCACTTCGCCGGCATGGTCACCGCCCCCGTGCACAAGGGTGTGATCAACGAGGCCGGCGTACCCTTCAGCGGCCACACGGAATACCTCGCCCACCACAGCGGCGGCGACCTGCCGGTGATGATGCTCGTCGCCGGCGGACTGCGCGTGGCGCTGGTCACCACCCACCTGCCCCTGCGCGAGGTCGCCGACGCGATCACCGCCGGGCGCCTGGAGCGGGTGACCCGCACGCTCGAGGACGAACTGCGCCGGCGCTTCGGCATCGCCGCACCCCGGATCCTTGTCGCCGGCGTCAATCCCCACGCCGGCGAGGGCGGCCACCTCGGAGGCGAGGAGATCGAGGTGGTCACACCCGTGCTCGAACGCCTGCGCGGCGAGGGCATGGCGCTCACCGGACCGCTGCCCGCCGATACCCTGTTCACCCCCGAGCACCTGGACCACGCCGACGCGGTGCTCGCCATGTATCACGACCAGGGGCTGCCGGTGCTCAAGTACGCGGGCTTCGGCGAAGCGGTGAACGTCACCCTGGGGCTGCCCGTGGTGCGCACCTCCGTCGATCACGGCACCGCCCTGGACCTCGCCGGCAGCGGCCGGGCGCGGGACGGCAGCCTCCGCGCCGCAATCGAGCTCGCCACCCGCCTCGCGACCGGGGGCGGCCGTTGAGCCACCGGCCCCGCAAGCGCTTCGGACAGAACTTCCTCCATGAGCGCGCCTACATCGAGCGCATGATTGCCGCCATCGCACCGGTGTCCGGCGAGGCCATCGTGGAGATCGGTCCCGGCCAGGGCGCGCTCACCCGGCCGCTGCTGGAGGCCGCCGGGGCACTCACGGTCATCGAGCTCGACCGCGACCTCATCGCCGGACTGGAGCGCCTCGACGCCGGCAGCAGCCGGCTGCGCATCATTCAGGGCGACGCCCTGCGAGTCGATCCGGCCTCGCTGGGCGAGGGGCCGATCCGCGTCGTCGGCAACCTGCCCTACAACATCTCCACGCCGCTGCTCTTCCACCTCACCGCCGGTACCGCGCCCGTCTCCGACCTGCACCTCCTGCTCCAGCGCGAGGTCGTCGAACGCATGGCCGCGGCACCGGGGGGCGGCACCTACGGCCGGCTGTCGGTGATGATCCAGTACCGCTGCCGGGTGGAGCCGCTGTTCGATGTCCCGCCCGGGGCGTTCACGCCGGCCCCCCGGGTCACCTCGACCTTCGTGCGCCTGGTGCCTCATGCCGCCCCGCCGGTTGACGTGCCCGACGAGGAGCGCCTCGCCACCGTGGTTACCCGTGCGTTCACGGCCCGGCGCAAGACCCTGCGCAATGCCCTGTCCGGGCTGCTCGAAACCGACGCCATCGCCGCGGCCGGGATCGACCCGCGGACACGCGCCGAAACGCTGAGCCTCGACGACTTCGCCGCGCTCGCACGGCGACTGGACTGAAGCGGACACGGAGCGCTTCTCCACGACGCGTGCGTGCATTACCCTGAGGCCATGCCGAATGCCGACGGGGAGGCCATGGCATGGAGGGGTATCAGCACATTCTGCTCGCCGCGGATTTCCAGGACGACAGCGCCTGTGTGGGCCTGCGCGCCCGGGACATGGCGGAGCGCTACGGCGCCCGGCTAAGCCTGCTGCACGTGGTGGAGAACATGCCGGTGGAGCCCGGCAACGAGCTCATGATCCCACCCACCGCGAACGTGGAGCAGGAACTGCTCGCCAATGCCGAACGCCGCCTGCGCGAGCTCGGGGAGAAACTGGGCGTCGCCGAGGACGATCGGGAGGTGCGGGTCGGACAGACCAAGCGCGAGATCATCGAACATGCGCAGGAATGCGGCGCGGACCTCATCGTGGTGGGCTCACACAGCCGCCACGGTCTCGCACTGCTGCTAGGCTCGACGGCGAACGCGCTACTCCACGGCGCGCCCTGCGACGTCCTCGCGGTGCGCCTCTAGCGGCAGCGCCCCGGGCGTGTTGCGCCTGCGGGCCTCAGAGGTAGGGGACGAACACCGAGGCCGCAAAGGCCACGGCGACGGCAATCGTCAGAGATGTCAGCAGATCGGGTTTTCGCATGATGGCTCGCTGTTTCCGGCGCCTGCGCCCCCGGCCGACGATACATGCCACCGGAAGCGAACGCGCTAGAGCGTAACACAACATGACCGCCCGCAACTTTGCGGAAACCCGGC
>NZ_WNXE01000282.1:0-2640 GCF_010993615.1 Arhodomonas sp. KWT
CCGCCGGCGACCTGCCCACCACGCTCGGCATCCTCTGCCAGAACGTGGGCACCGCCGAGGCCGTCCACCGGGCGGCGATCGAGGGCCGGCCGCTCACCCACCGCCACGTCACCGTCACCGGCGACGCGGTCGCCGACCCGCGGGTGATGCTCGCCCCCCTGGGCGCACCGTTCTCCGACCTCCTCGCTGCGGCCGGCGGGGCGACGCCGGGCCTCGACCGGCTGATCATGGGCGGGCCGATGATGGGCTTCACCGTCGCCGACCCGGCGGTGCCCGTCGTGGCCGCCACCAACTGCATCCTCGCCGCCACCACCGCGCTGTGCCCGCCACCGCAGCCGGCGCTGCCGTGCATCCGATGCGGCGCCTGCGCTGACGCCTGCCCCGCCTCGCTCCAGCCCCAGCAGCTCTACTGGCACGCACGCGGCGGCGAGGTGGACACGCTGGCGGCACTCGGTCTCGGCGACTGCATCGAGTGCGGCGCCTGCGCCTACGTCTGCCCCAGCCACATCCCGCTGATCCAGTACTTCCGCCACGGCAAGGCGGAGATGGCGGACGCCCGCCAGGCCCGGACCATCGCCGAGCGCGCCCGCGAGCGCTACGAGGCCCGCCAGGCACGGCTCGCCCGCGAGGCGGAGGAGCGCCGCCAGCGCCGCGAGCAGAAGAAGGCACAGGCGCGCAGCGGCGGCGACGCCCGCAAGGCCGCGGTCGCGGCCGCGCTGGAGAAACGGCGCCGCCGCCGCGGAACGACGGAATCCGACGGCGACGACGGGGGACGCCCATGACCCTGCGCCAGGCCGTCTCCCCGCACCTGCGCCCGCCGCGTACCGTCGGCGGCACCATGCGCCTGGTCCTCTACGCGCTGGTACCCGGCGTGCTCGGCCAGCTGTGGTTCTTCGGCGCCGGCGTGCTCTGGCAGATCGGCCTGGCCACGGCCACCGCGGTGGCCACCGAGGCCGCCATGCTCCACCTGCGCGGCCGGCCGCTGGCGCTGTTCCTGCGCGACTGGTCGGCGGTGGTCACCGCCGTGCTCCTGGCGGTGAGCCTGCCGGGACTGGCGCCCTGGTGGATGGCCGTGCTGGGCACCGCCTTCGGGCTGGTGTTCGCCAAACACCTGTACGGCGGCCTCGGCCACAACCCGTTCAATCCGGCGATGGTGGGCTACGTGGTGCTGCTGGTGGCCTTCCCCCGGCTGATGAGCCAGTGGCCGGCACCGGCGGGGCTCGCCGGCGGGGCACCCGGACCGATCGCCGCCGCCCACGCCATCTTCGGCGGCGGGGTGGACGCGGTGACCGCGGCGACGCCGCTGGACGCCGTGCGCACCCAGCTCGGTCAGGCCCTGACCCTCCCGGAGATCCGCCAGGGACCGCTGTGGGGCGCACTCGGCGGACGGGGCTGGGCGGCGATCAACGGCCTGTACCTCGCCGGCGGCGCCGTGCTGGTGGCGACGCGCACCGCCGACTGGCGCATCCCCGCCGGCGTGCTCGCCGGCATCGGCGTGCCCGCGGCCTTCCTCTGGGCCATCGACCCCAGCCTCCACCCGGGGCTGTGGTTCCACTGGGCCAGCGGCGCGACCATGCTCGGTGCCTTCTTCATCGCCACCGACCCGGTATCCGCGGCGACTACCCCCCGGGGCCGGCTGATCTTCGGTGCCGGCATCGGCGTGCTGACCTGGCTGATCCGGACCTGGGGCGGCTACCCCGACGCGATCGCCTTCGCGGTGCTGCTGATGAACATGGCCGTACCGCTGATCGACCGCTACACCCCGCCGCGGATCTATGGCCACCCCCGCGGGGGCGGCCATGACTGAGGGCACCGCCCGCGGGACGGTCATCGCCGCCGCCGTGCTCACCGCCTGCGCGCTGGTGGGGGCGGCGCTGGTGGCCCTCACCCACCGGGACACGGCCCCGGCGATCGCCGCCAACCGCGAGAGCGCGGTGCGCGAGCGCCTCACCGCGGTGCTGCCGCCCGGGCCCTTCGACCGCTCCCCGGCGCAGGCGCCGCTGCAGGTGCGGGCGCCGGCGGCGCTGGGCAGCCGCGACGCCCTGCCGGTCTATCGTGCGGTGCGCGACGGCAAGGTCATCGCCGTGGTCTTCACCGCCGTCGCCCCGGACGGCTACGGCGGCGCGATCCGGCTGCTGGCCGGCGTGCAGCGCGACGGCGGCATCACCGGGGTGCGGGTGATCGCCCACCAGGAGACCCCCGGGCTCGGCGACGCCATCGAGGCGGACCGCTCCGACTGGATCCGCCAGTTCCACGGCCGGCGCCTCGGCGCCCCGCCGGCGGAGGCCTGGCGGGTGGCCGCCGACGGCGGCGCCTTCGACGCCATCACCGGCGCGACCATCACCTCGCGGGCGGTGACCGGCGCGGTGCGGCGGGCACTGGTATACTTCCGCGCGCATCGCGAGCGACTCCTCACGACGGACGGATGACGACGACCATGGCAACCCCCGGCGCGCAACGCATCCTCGCGGACGGGCTGTGGCACAACAACGCCGGCCTGGTCCAGCTCCTCGGCCTGTGCCCGCTGCTGGCGGTGAGCGCGACCGTGGTCAACGCCCTGGGCCTGGGCCTCGCCACGACGCTTACCCTGCTCGCCTCCAACACCACGGTCTCGCTGCTGCGCCGCCAGGTCCCCGCGGA
>NZ_WNXE01000283.1:0-2633 GCF_010993615.1 Arhodomonas sp. KWT
AGCAGCGTCCCGCCCGTGACCTTCGTGAGCGTGGCGTCGAACACCGACGAGCGCGCGTCGTGGTTGAAGTCCACCGAGACCAGCGGCTCTTCGTTATACCCCAGCACCCCCGCGAGCTCGCCCTCGGCCGCCTCGCGCATCAGCGCGTTCACCGCCTCGACACTGCTCTCGCGCGAGAGCACGCAGGTCAGGTCCACCATCGAGACGTTGATCGTCGGCACCCGGATCGCATAGCCGTCCAGCCGCCCCGCCAGCGACGGGATCACCTGCCCGATCATCGCCGCCGCCCCCGTCTTGGTCGGGATCTGCGAGGACGTCGCGCTGCGCGCCCGCCGCGGGTCCTTGTGGTAGACGTCGGTGAGCACCTGGTCGTTGGTGTAGGCGTGCACCGTGGTCATCAGCCCGTGCTCGATGCCGATACGATCGTTCAACACCTTCACCACCGGCGCCAGGCAGTTGGTGGTGCACGAGGCGTTGGAGACAATCGCCTGGTCCTCGCGCAGGTCGCTGTGGTTGACCCCGTAGACCACCGTGGCGTCCACGTCGCTGCCCGCGGGCGCGGAGATCACCACCTTGCGCGCGCCGGCCGCCAGGTGCGCGGACGCCTTCTCGCCGCTCGCGAACAGCCCCGTGCACTCCAGCACCACGTCCACACCGAGCTCGCCCCAGGGCAGCTTCGCCGGGTCGCGCTCGCTGAGCATCTCGATGCGATCGCCGTTCACCTCCAGCGCCCCCTCGCTCACCGCCACCTCGCCGGGGAAGCGGCCGTGCGTGGTGTCGTGGCGCGTGAGATGGGCGTTCGTCTCCACGTCGCCAAGGTCGTTGACCGCCACCACGCGGAGCTCGTCGCTGCGCCCCGTCTCGTAGAGCGCACGCAGCACATTACGGCCGATACGCCCGTAACCATTGATGCCTACCTTGATCGTCATTGCTTCGATCTCCCGATCAGTGTGGGTCGGGCACGCGACGGCGTCCCGGTGGGGATGTCGCCGCGTGCACGGATATCGGAAAGCGGGGCGTCCGGCCCTGGGAACGGGGCCGGACGCCGCGGTATCAGAGAAAGGCGCCCGGGGCGGCACCCGCCCCGGGCGGCGTCACTGCGGACGCGTCACCGGCCTGTCAGCCCTCTTCCTGCCAGCTCTTGACCAGCTGGTCGTAGGGCACGGTCTTGCCCTGGGGCTTCTCGTTGGAGAGCGCCGGCTTGGGCGCACCCGGCTGGTCCAGCCAGTACTGCGGATCACGCTCGTCGTTCATCCGCGGGGCACAGGTGTCCTGGATGCCGGCGCGTTCGATGCGGGCCATCACCCGGTCCTGCTCCTCGCCGAGCGAGGTGAGCGCCGCCTTGGGCGTCTTGGCGCCGGTGACCGCGTCCGCCACCGCCTGCCACCAGAGGCTCGCGAGCTTGGGATAGTCCGGCACGTTGGTCCCGGTCGGGGTCCACCGCACACGGGCCGGGCTGCGGTAGAACTCCACCAGGCCGCCGAGCTTGGGCGCACGCTCGGTGAACGACTCGTCGTTGATGTTGGAGTCGCGGATGAAGGTCAGGCCCTCGTGCGCCTTCTTCAGCGAGGTGGACTTCGCCGTGGTGAACTGCGCGTACAGCCAGGCCGCCTTGCGGCGCTTCGCATCCGTGTGCTTGAGCAGCGTCCAGGAGCCGACGTCCTGGTAACCCAGCTTCATGCCCTCTTCCCAGTACGGACCGTGGGGCGAGGGGGCCATGCGCCACTTGGGCGTGCCGTCGTCGTTCACCACGGGCTTGGACGGATCGGCCATGGGCGCGGTGAACCCGGTGTACCAGAAGATCTGCTGGGCGACGTGGCCCTCCGCGGGCACCGGCCCGGCCTCGGAGAAGGTCATGCCGGAGGCCTCCGGCGGCGCGTAGGCCTTGAGCCAGTCGATGTACTTCTCCAGGGCATAGACCGACGCCGGGCTGTTGACCGCGCCGCCGCGGGACATCAGCGAGCCGACCGGGTGGCAGTCCTCGACACGGATGCCCCACTCGTCCACCGGCTTGCCGTTGGGCAGGCCCTTGTCGCCGGCACCGGCCATGGACAGCCACGCGTCGGTGAAGCGCCAGCCCAGCGACGGGCTCTTCTTGCCGTAGTCCATGTGGCCATAGATCTTCTTGCCGTCGACCTCCTTGACGTACTTGGTGAAGAACTCGGCGATGTCCTGGTAGGCGGACCAGTTCACCGGCACACCGAGCTCGTAACCGTAGCGCTCCTTGAAGCGCTTGCGCAGCTCGGGCTTCTGGAACAGGTCGTAGCGGAACCAGTACAGGTTCGCGAACTGCTGGTCCGGGAGCTGGTACATCTTGCCGTTCGGCGCGGTCACGAAGTCCCGGCCGATGAAGTCGTCGACATCCAGCGTCGGCAGGGTGACGTCCTTGCCCTCGCCCTCCATGTAGTCAGACAGCGGGACGACGTCGCCGTAGCGGAAGTGCGTGCCGATGAGATCGGAGTCATTGACGTAGGCGTCGTAGATGCTGCGGCCCGACTGCATCTCCGTCTGCAGGTTCTGGATCACGTCACCCTCGGCGATCAGGTCGTGGGTGATGTTGATCCCGGTGATCTCCGAGAAGGCCTTGGCCATGACGTTCGACTCGTACTTGTGAGTCGAGATCGTCTCGGAGA
>NZ_WNXE01000284.1:0-2617 GCF_010993615.1 Arhodomonas sp. KWT
GGCAAGCTCGCCAGCCACTACCGCGGCGCCGGCCACGGCGTGCTGCTCGCCGCCGGCGACACCTTCCGCGCCGCCGCCGTGGAACAGCTCCGCGTCTGGGGCGAGCGCACGGGCATTCCGGTGATCAGCCAGCCCACCGGCTCCGACGCTGCCTCGGTGGTCTACGACGCCCACCAGGCGGCCATCGCCCGGGGCAACGACATCCTTATCGCCGATACCGCCGGGCGGCTGCACACCCAGAGCAACCTCATGGAGGAGCTCAAGAAGATCCGCCGGGTGCTGGGCAAGCAGGACGGCACCGCCCCCCACGAGGTGCTGCTGGTGGTGGACGCCGGCACCGGCCAGAATGCCCTCGCCCAGGCCCGCCAGTTCCACGAGGCGGTGGGCGTGACCGGCGTGGTGATCACCAAGCTCGACGGCACCGCCAAGGGCGGCGTCGTCCTGGCAATGGCCCAGCAGCTCGGCGTGCCGATCCGCTACATCGGCGTCGGCGAGCGGGCCGAGGACCTGCGCCCCTTCGACGCCGGCGACTTCGTCGACGCCCTGCTCGCGGACACCGTGGAGGATGGCGACGACGCATGATCCGGCTCGAGGCGGTGGGCAAGCGCTACCCGGGCGAACGCGACGCCCTGCGCCAGGTGAGTCTGCACCTGCGTCCCGGCGAGCTCGGCTTCCTCACCGGGCCCAGTGGCGCGGGCAAGAGCACCCTGCTGCGCCTGGTCCCGCTGCTCGAACGCCCCTCCCAGGGCCGCGTGGTGGTCGGCGGCGTCGACCTCGGGCGGCTCGCGCGCCGGCGCATCCCCTACCTGCGACGGGGCATCGGCATGATCTTCCAGGATCACCGCCTGCTCGCCGACCGCACCGTCTTCGACAACGTCGCCCTGCCCCTGGTGATCGCCGGCACGCCTCGGCGCGAGCTCGGGCGGCGGGTACGCGCCGCCCTCGACAAGGTGGACCTGCTCCGCTACGAGCGCGCCCAGCCGGAGACACTCTCCAGCGGCGAGCAGCAGCGCGTGGGCATCGCCCGGGCCGTGGTCCGGCGCCCGCCGGTGCTGCTCGCCGACGAGCCCACGGGCAACCTCGACCCGGCACTGTCGGCGGAGATCATGACCCTGTTCCGGCGCTTCAGCGAGCTCGGCGTCACCACCCTGATCGCCACCCACGACGTGGACCTCGTCGAGCGCCTCGGTCACCGCCGGATCAGCCTGAGCGAGGGCCGGGTGGTCGCCGACACCGCCGGCACGGAGGCGCACTGAATGGCCGCCCACCGCAGCCGCCGCCGGATACGCGCGCGCGCTGCCGCATGGCTGGAGCACCACGGCCGGGCCCTGCTCGGCGCCCTCGGCCGACTGCGCATGCAATGGCTGGCCGCGCTCATGACCGCGGGAGTGATCGGCATCGCCCTCGCCCTGCCGGCGCTGTTCGTGGTGTTCATGGACAACACCCAGAACGTGCTCGGCGACTGGGACGGCCGCCCGCGGGTATCGGTCTTCCTGGAGCAGGACGCCTCCATGGACCGGGCCCGGGAGACCGCACAGCGCCTGCGCGAGCGCGACGACGTCCGCGCCGTCGAGGTCCTCACGCCGGCGGCGGCACTGGCGGAGTTCCGCGCCCACACACAGATGGACCGGGCGCTGTCGCTGCTGGAGAGCAACCCGCTGCCGGGGGTACTGCTGGTGGAGCCGCCACCGGGGCTGTCCACGGCGCGGATCGACGCGCTCACCCGGACCCTGGAGGGGCTGGACCTCGCCGCAGAGGTACGCCTGGACCGGGAGTGGGTCCGGCGCCTGCACGCGATCATAACCCTGCTCGCCCGTCTGGGCTGGCTGATCGCCGGCCTGCTCGCACTGGCGGTACTGTTGGTGGTTGGCAACACCATCCGCCTGGAGATCGAGAACCGGCGCGAGGAGATCGTCATCACCAAGCTCCTCGGCGCCACCGACGCCTTCGTGCGACGCCCGTTCCTCTACACCGGCCTCTGGCACGGACTCTTCGGTGGCGCCATCGCCGCGGTCCTGGTGGAGACGGCCTACCTGCTGCTCGCCGGCCCGGCCAACACCCTGGCCCGCAGCTACGCCAGCAGCTTCCGGCTGCAGGGTCTGGACCCGGGGGCCGCGGCCACCCTGCTCGCCTGCGGCGTGCTCCTGGGCCTGCTCGGCGCATGGATCGCCGTCGGTCGACACCTCAGCACCATAGAACCACGCTGAGGTTGAAAACTGGCATAATGCTCATATAGTCCGAAAGGGAACTTTTTCTGGGCCTCGACACTCCAATTGGACGAGGCCCCGGGTGGCGGCCGCAAATTACGCTTTCCGGCTCATAAAGGGGGAGCCATGGAAATGAGCAAGGCGATTGCCCGAAACGATCTCAGCAGTCTCCCGCTGCATGCCGGCAGCGAGGAGCACTATATCCAGGCGGTCAACCGTATCCCGACGCTCAGCGCCGAGGAGGAACAGGACCTGGCCGCGCGCTACCGCGACGATAACGACCTCGACGCCGCGCGTTACCTGGTAATGTCGCACCTGCGCTTCGTCGTCCATGTGGCGCGGGGCTATACCGGCTACGGCCTGCCCCTCGCGGACCTGATCCAGGAGGGCAACATCGGCCTGATGAAGGC
>NZ_WNXE01000285.1:0-2609 GCF_010993615.1 Arhodomonas sp. KWT
ACGTGAACCGCCTCGAGGACCTGGGCCCGTTTCTCCACGAATGCCGTTACTACCTGCGGGGTGGGGCGAAATGACGGCCAACGCCACGATCGGTGTACTGCACACCATCGATACCACCGGTCCGGGTGGGGCCGAGACGGTGTTCCGGGAGGTGGCCCGCCGGCTGGACCCGGCGCGGTTCCGCTCGGTGGTCGCTATCCCTGGAGAAGGCTGGCTCGCGCAGGACCTGCGGGCCCATGGCCTGCATCCCGAGTGGCTCCGCGACGCCCGCCGGGGCTGGAGCTTACGTTACCTCACGGATCTTGTGCGTCTGGTCCGACGGCAACGCATCGACGTCATCCATGCCCATCTATTCGGCGCGAGCGTGTACGCCAGCGTCGCCGGGTTGCTCACTCGTCGACCTGTTGTTGCCACGTTCCACGGTGACGTGGATATTGACCCGGAAGATCGTGCCATCGGCGCGAAGTTCGCGTTGATCCGCGCAGCGGTCCCATACACGGTTTGCGTCTCGGAGCGACTGCGTAGCTCGTTGACGGCACCTGGCCGAATTCCCGCCGGGCGTTGCATGCGGATTCCCAATGGCGTGGACGTCGATCGCTACGCTGCGGCGACCACTCTGAAGCGGCAGCGAGGCCATAGCGCGGACGGCACCGTGGTCATCGGTGCGCTTGGCAACATCCGCCCTGCCAAGGATTACGGCGGATTGCTCCGTGCCATTGCCATTCTGGCTGCGCGGACCGACGGGCCAAGGTTCCGCCTGGTGATCGCCGGGCAGCCGGATCGAGCCGGGCTGTATGAGTCGCTGCTTGCCGAGCGCGCCGCGTTGGGTCTCGATGACCGGGTGTCATTTATCGGCCACTGCGCTGATGTACCCGAATTCCTCGCCGGCCTGGACCTATTTGTTATGGGGTCTGTGAGCGAGGGGTTGCCAGTGGCCGTACTCGAGGCGATGGCCTCGGGAGTGCCGGTCGTGGCGACGCGTTGCGGCGGTCCGGAGGAAGCGCTCCGCGACCGAGAGAGCGGTGTGCTGGTTCCGCCCAGGGACCCGGCTGCCCTCGCCGGTGCGATCGTCTGGCTTGCAGACGAGCCCGAGCGCGCACGGGCGTTGGCCGGGCAGGCACTGGCGGACGTACATGCACGCTTCTCCATGGAAGCGATGGTCGGGGCGTACGAGGGGCTCTACGAACAGCTTGCCGCACGCGCCGGCCGTGACGATGCTCCGGCACGGATGAGGTGGACGCCATGAGTCGCGTGCGGCGCAGCGAGATGGCTAGCCTCATTCAGTTGCAGCCTGGGGCGGTCATGCGGGTTCTCGCCGGCGAAGGGCCCGCGTTCGCACTGCTGTGTTTATACCTGTTCATTGAGTACGTGCGGCCCCAGAGCATCTACCCCGCTATCGACATCCTGCCTTACGCGCAGCTCAGCATCCTTGCTGCCCTCGGTGCGCGCCTCCTTACCCGCGAGCGAATCGACGTGGCCAGTCCTACGACCTTCTGGCTTGTGGCTTTCCTGGCCGTCCTTCAGGTCTCTTGGTGGAACGCCTATAACCCAGCCCTGTCGGGCGAGCGCGTTACAACGCACGTGGTGTGGGTGGTCGTATATTTCTTGATTGTCTCCACGGTCAATACTCGTGAACGCTTTTTCGTATTCCTCCTCCTTTACCTGCTATGGAATCTAAAGATGTCGCAGCACGGGGTCCGAGCATGGGCCGCTCGGGGATTCGGCTATGACCGTTGGGGCGTTTCCGGAGGACCTGGATGGTTTGACAACGCCGGCGATCTCGGTGTGGAGATGTGCATATTTCTTCCTGTTGCGTTTTGCTTTTTTCTTTTTTTAAAGAAACGTTGCTCCCGTTGGAAGCAAACGGCCTTGGCTATGGTTCCGATGTCGGCAGCTTTGACGATTTTGGCGACGAATTCTCGTGGGGCTCTCGTCGGGATGGCTGCGATTGTTTTATGGGTTGGTTTGGCGAGCCGCAAACGGTTCAGGTTTGTTGTGTTGGCGATTATGGTTTCGATTGCCGCTTATGCAATTATTCCTGAGAAGCAGATTTCTCGAATTGAAGCGTCTGGAGAAGACGAAACGTCAAATAATAGGATCCTGCGTTGGGGGGTGGGGATTGAAATTATGATGGACAAGCCTTGGACTGGTGTTGGGCCGGCTAATTGGGTAATTTATTATCCTACGCATTATCCTCCTGAAAAAGGGCTTGAAATGTATGGGTTACAACATAGCATGTATATCGATGCGGCTAGCGAGTATGGGGTTCCTGGGGTCGTGGTGTTGTTTGGTATTATTTTTTCTGCGTTCATGGCTAACGCAAAAACAAGGAATCTGGGCAGGGCGTTGGGTGATGAGTTTTTTGTGTTTTTTTCTTTGGGTCTAGATGCCGCATTAGTCGGGCTCTTGGTGTCTGCAGCTTTTGTTTCCGTTTTTAATTATCCTTTTCTTTGGGTTCATGTTGCGTTCATCGTGGCCCTGAACAAGGTGGCGGCCGCGGCGTACGTCCGCCACGAGGCGACGGCACCGGCTGTTGCCGGTGCGGTGACCCAGGCGCTGACCACGGGAGGTCGGACATGGCGACGGGCATGACGGTAGCTGTCTGGGAC
>NZ_WNXE01000286.1:0-2569 GCF_010993615.1 Arhodomonas sp. KWT
GAGGAACTGCGCGACGAAACGGCTGGCGGGGGCGCTGAAGCACTGTTCCGGCGGGCCGAGCTGCTCCAGCCGGCCGGCGCGCATGATGCCCACGCGGTCGCCGATGGACAGGGCCTCGTCCTGGTCGTGGGTGACCCACAGCGCCCCCACACCGGCCTCCTTGAGTGCCGCCCGGATCTCCCAGCGCAGCTCCGCCTTCAGCGCGGCATCGAGGTTGGACAGGGGCTCGTCGAGCAGGATCAGCGACGGCTCGTGGGCGAGCGAGCGCGCCAGGGCGACGCGCTGCTTCTGGCCGCCGGAGAGGGTGTCCGGATAGGCATCGGCGAGCGGCTCGATACCGAGCACCCGCATCCAGTGCGTGACCCGGGCGCGATCGCGCACGCGGAAGCCGATGTTCTCGGCCACGCAGAGGTGGGGGAACAGGGCGAAGTCCTGGAACACCAGGCCGGTGCGGCGCTTCTCCGGGGGCACGAAGCGGTCGCGGTCGATGTGCACGCCGTCGATCTCCAGCGCCCCGGAACCCGGGCGCTCCAGCCCCGCGACCACGCGCAGCGTCGTGGTCTTGCCGCAGCCCGTGGGGCCGACCAGGGTGAGGATCTCGCCGTCATCGAGCTCGAAGCTCACGTCGTCGAGGACGGTGGTCCGCCCGTAGCGGACACAGAGGTCGCGAACCGCCAGCATCAGCGTTGCCTGTCTCTTGCCGGTGCGTTATCGATACGTTGCTCGCCCGCCGTCATGACCAGCAGCGCCAGCCCGGAGACCAGCACCAGCAGCAGCCCGGGGACCGCCGCGCGGCCGAAGTAGCCGGCCTCGTAGACCCGCCACAGCTCCGTAGCGAGGGATTCGAATCCGGTGGGCCGCAGCAGCAGGGTGGCGGGCAGCTCACGCATGACCTCCAGGAACACCAGCGCGGCACCGGCGATGATCCCCCGCAGCGTCAGCGGCAGGGTGATGCGCCGGAACGCCTCCGCCGGTGTGGCGCCGAGGCTGCGCGCCGCGCCCACGAGGTTGCGGTCCAGGCGTTCGTTGGTCGAGCGTACGGCGCCGACCGCGAGCGGCAGGAATCGTAGCATATACGCGAGGATCAGCAGGGCCAGGGTCTGGTAGAGGAAGGGCACGCGCAGGCCGACGTAGACCAGAGCCGTGCCCATGACGATCCCGGGGATGCCGAAGCCCAGATAGGTGACCCGTTCGAGGCCGCGGCCGAAACGCCCGGCGGAGGCGGCGTAGGCGACCGGCAGGGCGATGATGACCGTGCCCAACGCGGCCAGCGCGGCCGTGTAGGCGGAATTCAGCGCGATTGCCGGGTCGAAGCCGGCGGTGCCCTCGCGCGCGAGCCACGCCCCGAAGACCGCCAGCGGCAGGCCGATCGCGGCGGCGAGCACCAGCGCGGCGGGCACCAGGACCGCCGTCGTGGGCAGCGCCTGCAGGCGCAGGCTGAGCGGCCGTCCCGGGCGCTCGCGCTCGCTGCCCACGCGGGATTCGAGGAACAGTACCACCGCGACCAGGGTCAGCAGCTGCAGCGACAGCAGCGCGGCGCGGGAGAGGCCGAACGCGTTGTACTCGATGAAGATGACCCGGGTGAAGGTGTCGACCTGCATGATCGCCGGCGTGGCGAAGTCCGAGAGGGTGTACAGCGCTGACAGCAGCGCCCCCGCGGCAATGCCGTTGCGCACCCGCGGCAGCACCACGCGCAGCAGCGCCATGGGCAGGGACAGGCCCAGGGTCCGGGCGGCGTCCACGAGCCCGGCGTCCAGCCCCCGCAGCGAGGCACGCGTGGTCAGCAGCACGAACGGGTAGGTGTAAAGCGCCATGACCAGCGCCGCGCCCGACAGGCCCCGTACCGGCGGTGTGGTGAGACCCAGCAGGTTCTCGATCTCGCCGCCCGGGCCGAACGCCGCGAACAGCGCGAACGCGCCGATGTAGCTGGGCATTGCCAGGGGGGCGGTGAGGGCGACGAGCCAGAAGCGGCGCAGGGGCAGCTCGATGCAGGCGCTCGCCACGGCCAGCGGCACGCCGATGAGCACGGCGCCGGCGACGCTCAGGCCGGTGAGCAGGGCGGTCTCGCCGAGGATGCCCAGCGCGCGGGGGCTCAGCGCCGGGCCGGCCCCCACGCCCAGATAGAGCAGCACCGCCACCGGCAGCAGTGCCGCCGCGGCAACCACCGCCGCCAGGGGATAGGAGAGCGGCGCCCGCCTCACAGCACCCCGACGTCACGCATCAGGGCGAGCGTGGGCTGGAGCTCCGAGAGCCGGGTGAGGTCCATGTCCGGCGGCTGGATCCGCGACAGCGGCGGCAGGCCCTCGGGCATGTCCACGCCGGAGACCAGCGGGATCTCGTAGGCCTCGCGGGCAAGGTAGCCCTGGACTTCGCGCGTGAGCAGGTAGCGCACGAAATTGAAGGCCGTGTCCCCGGGGTTCAGCACCATGGCGCCCGCGGCGTTGAGCAGCGAGCCGGCGTCGCCGCGGGTGAAGGCCAGTGCCACCGAGGCATCCGGCATGCCCGCCTTCAGCCGCAGGGTGTAGTAGTGGTTGGCGAGCCCCAGGTCCACCTCGCCGCGCTCGGTGGC
>NZ_WNXE01000287.1:0-2556 GCF_010993615.1 Arhodomonas sp. KWT
GAGTTGGTCAGGGCCACCAGCGGGAAGCCGGCATCCCGCAGGCGGGCGAGGGCGTCCGCAACCTCCGGGTGGGGCGGCAGCCGGCGCATGCCGGCGGCGACATCCTGGCGGCCGGCCCGCTCCAGGGTGACACCGCGCCGTTGCGCGACCATGCTCAGTGCCGCCGCCCCGACGGTGCTGAAGTCCTCGTAACGGCCGGTCAGCGTGACGGTCATCGCGCTCTGCAGGACCTGGGCGAACCATTCCCGGCGGGCGCCGGCGTCGCCGAACAGCCGCTCGAAGACCGGATCCAGCGCGGCCAGATCGAGCAGCGTCTCGTTTACATCGAATACAATCGTCTGCGGCATCCTTCGCTCCCGTGGTCCGGACCCTCGATAACCGTGACGTCCGGTGTTCAGCATAGCAGCGGGACCCGGTCCGCAGGGGATGCCGCCGGTGTCGAAACGGGGAGATAAGCATGTGCTGGAGTGCGGTCCGCTGCCGCTCCTTCGAGATCCGCGAGCCGGTGCCGGCCGCCGCGCGGGCCGCCGTGGAGGCGGCGGTCGCCCGTATCGGCGGCGTCAGCGGTGTCTGGCTGAAGCCCGGGCAGCGAAGGCTGATCGTGCGCGGCGAGGTCAGCGAGACGGACCTCGTTACGGTGCTGGCCCCGCTCGGCTATACCGTGATCGCTGCCGGTCCCTCCCGCGACGCGGACCCGCGGACCGGGCGCTTGGCCGTGGCCGCCGCGTTCGCCGGGGTCGTGCTCCTCATCATCGATACCTATGCGCAGGCACTGGGGGCGGGGCCCGCGTGGCGCGTGGCCGGTGTGGCGGTGGTCGCGCTGGTGACGGTCCGGGCCCTGCCCGCGGCGCTGGCCCGCGGGGCGGCCCGGGAGCGGCCGCGGTGCGTCCCCGCACTGGGGCTGGTATGCGGCGGCGTGGCCGCGAGTGTCGCACACGCGCTGCTGGTGCTTGCCGCCCCGGCACTGCTCGTGCCGGAGGGGCAGGGCGGGTACCTGGCGTTCCCGCTGTTTGCCCTCGCGGTCTACCAGGCCGGGGTCGCGTTGATGGGCCGGGGTGCGGGGCCGGTCGCGCGCCCGGTGGACAGCCTGAAGGCGCTGCTGCCGGCCACGGCCGCCGAGCATACCGCCCGCGGCTGGCGGCGGGTGCCGGCGTCGCGGCTCACGGAGGGGGCCCGGGTCCATGTCGACGGCGGCGAACGTGTGCCCGCCGACGGCCGCATCGAGACGGGACGGGCGAGCGTGGACGAGTCTGCGTTTACCGGAACGGAAGGCGTGGTCAGCCGCGAGCCCGGTGACCGGGTCCTCGCGGGCACCCTGTGCCGGGACGGCGGCTTCACGATGGTGGTGACGCGGCCGCCCGGCGAAGGGGAGCTGGCCGGCATCATCGCGGGGGTTCACCGTCCCGGTGGTCCGAGCCGCCGTCCCTGCCACGGCCTGGACCGGCTCCTCGGCTGGCTGCTCGCCGGTGCCCTGACGGCGGCGGTGCTGTCCCTGGCCAGCTGGTGGCTGCTCGACGGGACCCCCGGGCAGGCACTGCTGTCCGCGTGCGTACTGCTGGTGCTCGCGGCGTCGCCCGCGGTGCCCCTGGCGGTGCCCCTCGCCCTGAATGCCGGCCTCGTACGCCTGGTGGAGTTCGGCGTAATCGCCCGCCAGCCGGACGTCCTGGACGCCCTCGCGGGACTGTCGGTGATCGCCCTGGACAAGACCGGCACGCTCACCGCCGCGGCCGCCGAGGTGGTCGCCGTCGAGCCCGTGGACGGGGTTGCCATCCGTGACATCTTCCGCTGGGCGGCGGCGGTGGAGGCCGGTGAACGTCCCGGGCCGGTGAGCCGGGCCGCACAGGAGCGCAGCATCCGGGCGGGGGTGGCCGAGGACGTCGAGCGCCTGCCCGGCGGCGCACTGCGTGGCCGGATCGACGGCCGCGACGTGGTCGTCGGTACACACCGGGCGCTGGCCGCGGCGCGAATAGACAATCCGCTCAGCAAGCGCGGCCTGGAGCTTCTGGACGAGGGCAGCACGCCGCTGTTCGTCGCCGCCAACGGGGTCCTGGCCGGCGCGCTGGCACTGGCGGCACCGCTGCGTCCCGAGGCCCGGGACTCGGTGACCCGGCTGCGCCGGCTGGGCCTGCGGGTGGTGATGCTCACCGGCGATGAGCCCCGCGCGGCCCGGGCGGTCGCGGAGAGCGCGGCCATCGGCGAGGTGCGCGCCGGTGTGCGTGCCGAGGACAAGGCCCGCCATATCCGTTACCTCCAGCAGTCGGGGGAGCGGGTCGGCATGGTCGGCGACGGTGTCAACGACACCCTTGCGCTGGCGGGCGCGGATGTCGGCATCGCGGTGGCCCGGGGCAGCGAGGTCGCCGTCGACAGCGCCGACGTGACCCTGGTGCGTGATTCCCTCCACGCGGTGGCGGACGCCGTCCTCGTCGGCCGTCTCACCGTGCGCAACATGCGCGAGGGCGCCTTTGGTGCACTGGTGTATGCGCTGGCGCTGGCACCCGTTGCCGCGGGGCTCGCATGGCCGGTTTTCGGGTGGCTGGTGACCCCGGGCGTACTGGC
>NZ_WNXE01000288.1:0-2530 GCF_010993615.1 Arhodomonas sp. KWT
GCGCTGGCGCTGGCACCCGTTGCCGCGGGGCTCGCATGGCCGGTTTTCGGGTGGCTGGTGACCCCGGGCGTACTGGCGGTGCTGGTGGTACTATCGGTGCTCACAGTGCTGGCCAACGCCGCGCGGCTGCGCTACCAGGAGGTTGCCGGCGGCGGGCCGGAATGAGCCGGCGGCGTGCCGCCGGAGCGAATGGTCGATGCCCGGGAGGAGACCCCATGCTGCGGCAACTCGCGATCGCCACGGTGGTGGCCCTGCTCGTCGTCGCCTGTGCGACCTCGCCGACGGGGCGGCGCCAGCTCCAGCTCTTCCCCGCCGGCCAGATGCAGGCCATGGGCGTGGCTGCCTTCAAGGAGATGAAGGACGAGAAGCCGGTGCTCGACAACAAGGCGGTGACCGGCTACGTGCGCTGCGTGGCCGACGCCATCACCGCCGTTGTGCCCCAGCGCTACCAGCCCGACGGCGACTGGGAGGTGCGTGTGTTCGACCTCGACAGCGCCAACGCATTCGCCCTTCCGGGCGGCAAGATCGGCGTCCATCGCGGGTTGCTGGAAGTGGCGAAGTCGCCGGATCAGCTCGCTGCGGTCATCGGCCACGAGGTCGGACACGTCATGGCCGACCACAGCAACGAGCGCATGTCCCAGCAGTTTGCCGTGGGAACGGGGCTGGCCGTCGCCGGCATCATCGCCGGCAACGGCGACGGTGACCGCCAGCAGGCCCTGGCCCTGCTCGGCCTCGGTGCCGAGGTGGGTGTGCTGCTGCCGTTCAGCCGTCTCCACGAGAGCGAGGCCGACACCATCGGCCTGGAGCTGATGGCCCGGGCCGGCTTCGACCCACGCGAGAGCGTCGCGTTGTGGGAGAACATGGAGGCGGAGTCCAAGGGCGCTCAGCCGCCGGAGTTCCTCTCCACCCACCCCTCCCATGGCTCGCGTATCGACGGCCTCCAGTCGGACATGCCCCGTGCCATGTCCCTGTACCGCCAGGCGCAGGAGTCCGGGCGCAGGCCGGGCTGCAAGCGGGTCACGCCCTAGTCGAAGATCACGGTGCGGTTGCCGTAGGAGAGGATCTTGCGCTGCAGGTGGGCGTGCACCGCCTGCGCGAGCACCAGCCGCTCCAGGTCGCGTCCCTTGCGCACCAGCTCGTCGACGTCGTCCCGGTGGGTCACCGGGGTGACGTCCTGGGCGATGATGGGCCCGGCGTCGAGTTCCTCGGTGACGTAATGGCTGGTCGCGCCGATGATCTTCACGCCGCGGGCATGGGCCGCGTGGTACGGCCGTGCGCCGGCGAAGGCCGGCAGGAACGAGTGGTGGATATTGATCAGCCGCTCGCGATAGGCCCCGATCAGCGCGGGGCCGACGATCTGCATGTAGCGCGCCAGCACCACCAGATCGATCTCGTGGGCGCGTAGTAGCTCGAGCTCGCGTGCCTCCTGCGCCGCCTTGTTCTCCGGGGTGATCGGCAGGCAGTGATAGTCGATGCCGAAGCGCTCCGCGACCGGGCGCAGGTCCTCGTGATTGGAGACGATCAGCGGAATGTCCACCGCCCACTCGCCCCCCTGCCAGCGCGAGAGCAGGTCGTAGAGGCAGTGCGGCAGCCGGGAGACGAACAGTGCCAGCCTCGGGCGCTCGTCGGAGAAGTGCAGCCGCCACGTCATCCCGTAGTGCCCGGCGATCTCGTCGGCGAAGGTCCCGCCGATGGCCTCCGGGGCGATGCTGAATCCGTCCAGCGCCCACTCGACGCGCATGAAGAACACGCCCTGGCTGTCGTCGACGTGCTGGTCGAAGTAGACGATGTTGCCGCCGTGGCGGGCGACGAAATCGCCCACCGCCGCGACCAGGCCGCGCTGGTCCGGGCAGTGGGCGAGGAGGATCGCGGTGCGCTGCGGGCCGGTGCTCATGGGGGGTTGCCTTCACTGGCTGATGCACGGGATCGCGTAGTGTACCGCAGCGCCGGGGTTGAAAGGGACGTGATGAGTCGTCATCCCCTTTAACGTTCGCAGGCTATCTATATCGATCCTCTCAGAGGTGATTCCGTAAGGGGGACTCATGGCAATGGAGTACGTTGAATCCGCCGGTGCCCGCATCCCGAAGCTGGGCTTCGGCACCTTCCAGCTCGATGACGACAACGCCCGCGAGATGGTCCGTACCGCCCTGGAGGCGGGCTACCGCCACATCGACACGGCGCAGATGTACGGCAACGAGGCCGGTGTCGGCCGGGGTATCGCCGATGCCGGCGTGCCCCGGGAGGACATCTGGTTGACCACCAAGGTCTGGGTGGACCGTTTCCGCGACGGCGACCTGCAGCGCTCCGTGCGCGAGAGCCTGGGGCGTCTCGGCGTGGACAGCGTCGATCTGCTGCTGCTCCACTGGCCGAACCGGGATGTCCCGCTCGGGGAGACCATCGGCGCGCTCAACGATGTCCGCGAGCAGGGGTTGGCCCGCCATATCGGGGTGAGCAACTTCCCTGTGGCGCTGGTGCGCGAGGCCGAGGGGCTCAGCCGCGCGCCGCTGGTCACCGACCAGGTGGAGTATCA
>NZ_WNXE01000289.1:0-2527 GCF_010993615.1 Arhodomonas sp. KWT
AAAAGTCGTCGCGTCCATGCTGTTTATTGACTGGCCCGTCACGCCTGTCGTTAGGGTGGAAACGTACGGATCTGCACGCTATTGGTGATGGATAAGCATCACGCACGCTGGTTAAATGTCGACACTACGGGTGTCAGGACCGCGGTGAAGAGATGACCGAACCCGTTGCGGGCGCGGCCAAGGCACCGACCGGTGTCGCCGGGCTGGACGAGATGACCGGAGGCGGTCTGCCATACGGGCGCGTGACCCTTGTCGAAGGTGGACCGGGTGCCGGCAAGACGGTGCTTGCGCTCCAGACGCTGGTCAACGGCGCACGGGAGCACGGCGAGCCGGCGATCTTCGTCGCCTTCGAGGAGACCGGCCGGCGCATTGCCGCCAATGCCGCGACCTTCGGCTGGGACCTCGACGGCCTCCAGGACGACGGCCTGTTCTTTCTCGACGCCCAGCCGGATCCCGGCATGGCACCAGCAGGGGACGTGGACCTGGGCGGCATGCTCGCCGCGCTGGACGCGAAGGTGGCGGAGATGGGCGCGCGGCGTGTCGTCTTCGACGCCCTCGATGTCGTGCTCGCGTTCATGGACGGGGCCGCCGCGCGCCGTGAGACCTGCCGGCTGCACAACTGGCTGCTCGAGCGCGGGCTCACCTGCATCATCACCGCCAAGGCACCGGGGTATGCCGGCGTTCCGGGCATGGACGGGCTGGGCTTCATGCAGTTCATGGTCGACTGCAGCATCGAGCTCAGCCATGACACCGTGCAGGGTATCTCCCAGCGCGGTCTGCGCGTGGTGAAGTTCCGTGGCTCGCGCTTCGAGGAGAATCAGGTCCCGCTGGTGATCGGTGATAGCGGCATGGAGGTGGCCTACGTGCCGCGGCCCGAGGGGGCGAACGGCCCGGTCTCCAACGAGCGGCTCTCCACCGGTATCCCGCGGCTGGACAGCATGCTCAGCGGCGGCTATCTCCGGCAGGCCGGCGTGCTCATCACCGGCGCCCCGGGCACGGCCAAGACGACCCTGTGCGGCGCGTTCGCCGAGGCCGCCTGCCGTAACGGCGAGCGCACCGTGTGGGCGAGCATCGACTCGCCGCCGGACGAGCTGATGCGCAACCTGTCATCCGTCGGTATCGACCTCGCCTCGCCTGTCTCGGACGGGTCGCTGTCCATCGTACCGGCCCGGGCGATCGCCGGCAGCGCGGAGATCCACTTCGTTGCGATCCGCAATCACGCGGAGGCGCACGGGGCGAGCTGCGTGATCATCGATCCGGTATCGGCACTGGCCAAATCCGGCAACACGGCATTCTCACACAGCGTGATCGAACGCCTGGTGGACTGGGCGAAGGGGGCGGGCGTCACACTGCTGTGCACCAGCCTGCTGGACCGGGAGATTCCGGAGACGGAGAGCACCCCGCTGCAGATCTCGACCCTCGCGGACACCTGGATCCATCTCAGCTACCGTGTCCAGGGCGGTGAGCGCAATCGCGGCCTGTCGGTGGTCAAGTCCCGCGGGACCGCCCATTCCGGCCAGGTCCGGGAGCTCCTGCTCGACGACGGCGGCGTCACGCTGGCGGATGTCTACACCGCCGGGGGCGAGGTCCTGATGGGCACCCTTCGCCGGGAGCAGGAGCAGGCCCGGCGCCTGGAGCGTCAGCGCGCGGCCGACGAACGCGAACGCCAGCGCCTGCGCCTGGAGGCGGAGACCGCGGAGCTCGACGCCCGTATCCGTCACCTGGAGCGCGAGCGCGAGTACAAACAGGCGGAGCAACGCACCGTGACCCGGCAGGACGCCGAGGTCGACCGGGAGCGCGACGCCATGCGCCGGGAACGCGGCCGCTGGCGTCACGCCGACCGGGATGACCACGCCGGGACTGTCGGCGATGACGGCTGACGCCCTCTCACTGCGGCTGTACGTGGCCGGCGATGGCCCCAATTCCCGGGAGGCGATCGCCAATCTGGAGGCCATACGCCGTGACTACCTCGCCGTCCCCTGCGAGGTCGAGATCATCGATGTCTTCGAGACGCCCCAGCGTGCGCTGGAGGAAGGCGTCCTGCTCACGCCCATGCTGGTGGTCGAGCGGGCCGGATCCCGTGAAATGATCGTCGGATCGCTTTCGGAGCCGGGCCGTGTGCTGGCGCGGATCGGTCTCGGCAGAGGTGCCGGGCCATGAGTACCGGAGATCCGGACAGCGGGCAATCGCCGACGGGCGGGTATCTCGAGCTCGTCCAGACCCTTCAGGATACTCACCGGCGGTTGCAGGAGCTTACCGGCGGCGAGGTGGACGCGGTCCTGGGGCCCGCCGGTACACCGCTGCTGCTCACCGATGCCCAGTCCCGGCTGCGGGCCAGCGAGGCCGCCCAGCGCCGGCTCGCGGAGCGCCTGACCGCGACCCTGGAGAGCATCACGGACGCCTTCTTCACCCTGGACCGCGACTTCCGGTTCACCTACGTCAACGGCGAGGCCGAGCGCGTCCTCGGCCGCTCCCGGGACGACCTGCTCGCACGGGTGATCCGGGACATAGAGGGCCTGAACGACGA
>NZ_WNXE01000028.1:0-8010 GCF_010993615.1 Arhodomonas sp. KWT
CAGGGCAAAGCCAGGATGGCCGCCCCCGGGCAAATCGGGCGCATGCCTGACGCACCGGACGCAAGCGCCGGTCCAAGACCGGCGCTTTCCCCTGCCTTGCGATGAACCGCCTTTATGGTGGCGCGGTGCGGGCCCGTGCCCACCGTCCAGCATCCGTGGCAGACTCCTGCCATGGAGCGCCTCATCGACCATCCCTGGGACCTCACCCCCACCGAGGCCCGCGCCCTGCAGACCCGGCTCGCCCGCGAGGTGCGCCTGACGCCACCGCCCGCGGAGGTGCGCACCATCGCCGGCGTGGACACCGGGTTCGAGGACGGCGGTCGGACGGCCCGTGCCGCCGCGGTGCTGATGGGCTGGCCGGATCTCGAACCTGTCGGCCACCACATCGCCCGCGAGCCCACCCGCATGCCCTACGTACCGGGGCTGCTGTCGTTCCGCGAGCTGCCGGTGGTTCTCGCCGCACTGGAAGGGCTCGACACCACGCCGGAACTCGTGTTCTGCGACGGCCAGGGCATCGCCCACCCGCGGCGGCTGGGCATCGCCGCCCATCTCGGCGTGATCACGGGACTGGCCACCATCGGTGTGGGGAAATCACGGCTCGTGGGCAGCCACGAAGAACCCGGGCGGGAGCGCGGCGCCTGCACCGCACTGATGGACGGCGACGAGCGCATCGGCACGGTGGTGCGCACGCGCACCGGCGTGCGGCCGCTGTACGTCTCACCCGGGCACCGCTGCGACATCGACAGCGCGGTGGACTGGGTGCTCGCCTGTTGCCGGGGCTACCGCCTGCCGGAGCCGACCCGTCAGGCGGACCACCTCGCCTCGCGGCGCGGGGCGTTCAGAGAAGGGTAAGCGCGGCCACCGCGGCGAGGCCGACTACGCCGACACCGGCGACGGTGTAGACGAGCCGCCGCAGCGCCGCCGCCTCCCGGGCCACGCGTTCGCCCACCAGCGTGTCCGCGGCCTGGGCCTGGGCCGCCGCCCGCGCATCCGCCGCCTCCACGGCGGCCTGGTGCGCGGCACTCTCCACGGAATCGGACAGGGCCCGGCGCAGCGGGTCCTGGAGCCCCTCGAGCAGGCGGTCCTGCAGCGCCGGCATGGCCCGCTCGACCACCTCCGGCACCAGCCGCGAGAGCCATTCGTCGCTGCCCAGACGGTCGGCTAGCTGGCGCTCCAGCGACGGCACGGCGTCCTCGACGATGCGCTCCGCGGCCTCCGGCCCGATTGCCTCCACCACCCGCGGGCGAACCTGCTCGACCAGCCGCGCCGACAGCGCCTCCAGGTCCACGGACTCGCGCAGCTCGGCGCGCTCCGCGGCCGCAGCATCCAGGCGCTCGTTAATAGGCGCGAGCGCGGGCTCGACCGCCTCCCGGATGGTCGACTCCAGGTCGTCACCGAGGCGCTCGGCGATCACCGCACGCGCGGCCCGTTCGGCCTCCGCGGCAGCCGCCTCGCGCAGGGCGGCCTCGTCGACAGGGGCGGGCGATGCAGCGGGCGGCGCCGCTTCGGAGCCCATGCCGGTATCGGGCCCGGGCCCGTGCTCGCCTTCGTCGATGGCGATCCCGCCGAAGTCGACGGCACTGTCCTCCGGTTCCGCGGGTGCGGCGGCGGCCTCCCCGAAGTCAGGCACGTCCAGGGTATTGTCCTCCAGGTCAGCCATCGGCCCCGCCGCCTCCACCGTGGCGGCCTCCGCCGGCTCGGCGGCAGGGGCGCCCTCCAGCGCCTCGCGCGCCGCGGCAAGGGCGCGGTCCAGCCCGTCCTCGCCGCTCGGCTTGATCAGGAAGTCCACCACGCCCAGCGCCTCCGCGCGGGCGCGGTCGTCCTCGGAGTCCTGGGAGGTATACATGACCACCGGGACGGCGGCGGCACCGGGGTGCGCCTGTAGCTGGCGCGTCGCCTCGAAGCCGTCCATGTCCGGCATCATGTAGTCCATGAAGATGACGTCCGGCACGCGCTCCCGGACCTGGGCGACCGCCTCGGCGCCGGTGGCGGCCTCGTCGGCGGTGATGTCGCGGCGGCGCAGCAGCTTGGTCAGGGCCACGCGCGCCAGTCGCGAGTCGTCGACGACCAGAGCCGTCCGGATCTGTGCGGTCATTGATGTTCCCCCAGGCCGGTCGCCGGTCACTGCCCACCCTGGGCGGACCGGCGGCTAAGCTATCGAGTGCCCCGTGACAATCATTATTATCAAAGCAGCAAACGAATGGACCAGCCCCGACGGGGCGATAACGGGAAACGGCGCACAAAAACGCCGCCTGACGGCGGCCGTCAGGCGGCGGGGAAGCGGTGACGGGAGTGTGGCAACGGCAGCGCCGCGGCGATCACTCCATGCCGCTGCAGTGATCGTAGTGGTCGTCGAGCCAGCGGCGGCTCTCGTCGCTGCCGCCAAGCGCGGCGCGATAGAACCAGCGCACCGCCGCCTGCTCGTCGAGCTCGACGCCGCGCCCCTCGGCGTACATGACGCCAAGGTTGTGCTGCGCGGCGACGTGGCCCTGCTCTGCAGCGACCTGGAACCAGCCAGCGGCGAGCGCGTCATCGCGCGCCACGCCCTGGCCGGTGGCATAAAGAAAGGCCAGCGCATGCTGAGCCTGCGCCAGCCCGCGCAATGCGGCGCGGCGATAGAGCCGCGCCGCACCGCTGAGGTCCACACCGGTGTCCTCGCCCATTTCCAGCCGGTTACCGACCATGTAATCGTTCCAGGCCTTATCCATCGGTGTGGCCATACCCGAACAACCCCCTCATATTCCGGTCCGAGCACCCCTAGAGAAGCAGAAAGCGTGCCACCAAATCACGAAGCCGCGCAAACCCCGGGCAGCCGGGCCTGACGCGCCAGAGGGCATCACCCCGCGGTCACGGAAGTGACACATTGCGGCGCCCGCGGGAACACCCGGGTGACTCAATGCGACACCCGGCCCCGCCCTGCCCTGCCCCTCATCCGCAAGTCGAGGGGCGCCCTTCGGCAAGCCGGCGCCCCGCCCTCCGCGTCGTCGCGCTGCCCTGAACGGGCGACGGCCATGCCGGCGGGGAGGGACAGACCTGTCGGGATACGGGGCACGGGTAGTGGCCAGGGCTTGCCGCCGCTGGCGCCATCACGGAACATGCCGCAGACCGATCGAGCAGGAGCCCCCATGCCCGTGCACCCCCTCCGATCAGCCTGGCGCGACGCGCTGGCCGTGTACCTACAGCGGCCGGTGATCACCATGCTGTTCCTCGGCTTCTCTGCCGGGCTGCCGTTCATGCTGGTGTTCTCCACGCTGACCGCCTGGCTCACCGAGGCCGGGGTGACGCGCACCGCCATCGGCTTCTTCAGCTGGATCGGGATCACCTACTCCATCAAGATCCTGTGGGCGCCGGTGGTCGACCGCCTGCCCCTGCCGGGGCTGACCACCCGGCTCGGGCGCCGCCGCGGCTGGATGCTCGCCGGACAGATCGGCATCGCCACCGGGCTCGCGCTGATGTCGGGCACCGACCCCACCCAGGCGCTCAGCACGGTGGCGCTGCTGGGGGTGCTGGTGGCCTTCTCCTCCGCCTCCCAGGACATCGCCATCGACGCCTTCCGCATCGAGTCGGCGCCGCCATCGGTGCAGGGGGCGATGGCGGCTACCTACCAGCTAGGCTACCGCGCGGCGATCATCGCCTCCTACTCGGGGGCACTCTACCTCGCCGCGCGTACCGACTGGCACACGACGTACCTGGTCATGGCGGGCCTCACCGGGATCGGCATGCTCACCACGCTGCTCGCCGTCGAGCCAGCGCACCGGGCGCGCACGACCAGCGTCGAGGAGCACGTGGTGGAGACCTTCAGCCAGCGCCACCCCTCGCTGCCGCGATGGTTCGCCCACGCGGTCACGCACGTGGCCGGCGCCGTGCTCGCACCGATCGGCGACTTCGTCCGGCGCTTCGGACCGGCGGCCATCGGCATCCTCGCGCTGGTGGCGACGTTCCGGATCACCGATCTGGCGATGGCGAGCATGGCGAACCCGCTGTATCTCGACCTGAACTTCACCAAGGTGGAGATCAGTGCCATCAGCGGCATCTTCGGCACGACGGTAACGGCCATAGGCACCGTGATCGGCGGAATCGCGGTGCGCCGTTACGGCCTGCTGAAGCCGCTGCTCGCCGGCGCCATCCTCGCCGCCGTGACCAACCTGCTATTCGCGCTGCTCGCCACCACCGGCCACGCCCCGGAGCTCTTCGTCGCCGTCATCGGCGCGGAGAACCTCGCCAGCGGGCTCGCCGGCACCGCCTTCATCGCCTGGATGTCGAGCCTGACCTCGGAGCAGTACACGGCGACGCAGTACGCCCTGTTCAGCTCGCTGATGACGCTGCCCGGGAAGTTCCTGAGCGGCTTCGGCGGGATGGTGGTGGACGCCGACGGCTACGTTACCTTCTTCCTGGTCACCGCCGCCCTGGGGCTGCCGGCGGTGCTGCTCACCCTGTGGCTGATGCGCCGGACACCGGCCACGCGCCCCGACCCACTGACCAACAAGGAGTCATAACCAATGGAAAACGAAACCGCTCCCCTGATCCGGCGGCTGTCGGCACCGCTGGCCGAGGGCCGCTTCTGGCTCAAGATGGTGGCGGTGCTGCTGATCGCCAACGGCGTGCTCACCGCGCTCACCATCGTGGGCCTGATCGTCGCCTGGCTGCCGATCTGGATGGGCATCCTGCTGTTCCAGACCGCCGGCGCGATCGACCAGGCCCATCACCACGGCGACGAGGAGGCGCTGATCCGCTCCCAGCAGCGGCTACGCACGTTCTTCACCATCAGCGGCGTGCTCACGCTGATCGTGCTCGCCTTCTGGCTGCTCGGCATGCTCTTCGGCATCGGCGGCATGATGTTCGGGGCCGGCATGGGCGGCATGAGCGGCCACGGCGGCTGGTAGAGGCTTGAAACCCGCCGGCGGCGCCCCGACGTCGTCGGTGGATACACGGGCGCCCGGACGATAGCGCGCGTCTATCCCGTGCATGGCGAAAATGAATTTTACCGATCGCCGGGCGCTGCCTACGATGGCCAACCATTGGCCGATGTGGACACCCAAACCACCCGAGGAGAAGACACACCGATGAGCGTTCTGGTATCCCGTGAGGCCCCCGATTTCACCGCACCGGCCGTGATGGGCGACGGCACGATCAACGACTCGTTCAAGCTCTCCGATCTGCGCGGCAAGTACACGGTGCTGTTCTTCTGGCCGCTGGACTTCACGTTCGTGTGTCCCTCGGAGATCATCGCCCACGACAATCGCCAGGAGCAGTTCGCCGAGCGCGACGTCCAGCTCGTCGGCGTTTCCATCGACAGCGAGTTCTCCCACTTCGCGTGGCGGAACACCCCGGTGGACAAGGGCGGCATCGGCGAGGTGCGGTTCCCGATCGTCTCGGACAAGACCCACGAGATCTGCCGGGCCTACGGCATCGAGCACCCGGAGGCGGGCGTCGCGCTGCGCGCGTCGTTCCTCATCGACCGGGACGGCGTGGTCCAGCACCAGATCGTGAACAACCTGCCCCTCGGTCGCTCCGTGGACGAGATGCTGCGCCTGGTCGACGCGCTGCAGTTCACCGAGGAGCACGGCGAGGTCTGCCCCGCCGGCTGGCAGAAGGGCCAGTCCGGCATGAAGCCCGACGCCGAGGGCGTGGCCGAGTACCTCAAGGACAACGCCAGCCGCCTGTAAGGCCGCGGGCGTGACCCGCCGCGGCACCCCACGGGGCCGCGGCGGCCCGAACCGAATCCGTTCTACGAGGCGCGTGACTATGAGCGACGCTAAGCACTGCAAGCTTCTGATCCTGGGCTCCGGCCCCGCCGGCTACACTGCCGCGGTCTATGCCGCCCGGGCCAACCTCGACCCGGTGATGGTCACCGGCATGGAGATGGGCGGCCAGCTCACCACCACCACCGACGTGGACAACTGGCCGGGCGACGTGGAAGGGCTCCAGGGCCCGCAGCTCATGGAACGGATGAAGGCGCACGCCGAGCGCTTCGGCACCGAGATCGTCTTCGACCACATCAATGAGGTCGACTTCCGCCAGCGCCCGGTCCGCCTGACCGGCGACAACGGCGAGTACACCGCGGACGCGGTGATCATCGCCACCGGCGCGACGGCCAAGTACCTCGGCCTGGAGAGCGAGTCCGCCTTCATGGGCAAGGGCGTGTCCGCCTGCGCCACCTGCGACGGCTTCTTCTACAAGCAGCAGGATGTCGCCGTGATCGGCGGCGGCAACACCGCGATGGAAGAGGCGCTGTACCTCTCCAACATCGCGCGCAAGGTCACCATCGTGCACCGGCGCGACCGGTTCCGCGGCGAGAAGATCCTGCAGGACCAGGTCGCAAAGAAGGTGGAGGAAGGCCGCATCGAGATCCGCTGGAACGCGACCCTGGACGAGGTCCTGGGCGACCAGACCGGCGTCACCGGGGCGCGGCTGAAGAGCACGACCGACGGCAGCACCGACGAGCTCGACGTCACCGGCGTGTTCATCGCCATCGGCCACAAGCCGAACACCGACATCTTCGAGGGCCAGCTCACCATGGAGAACGGCTACATCCGGGTGAAGAGCGGCCTCGACGGCAACGCCACGGCGACCAGCGTGGCCGGCGTGTTCGCGGCCGGCGACGTCATGGACCACGTCTACCGCCAGGCGGTGACCTCCGCGGGCACCGGCTGCATGGCGGCGCTGGACGCCGAGAAGTACCTGGACGCGCTGGAACTCGAGCGCGGCGACCCGGCGAGCGCGGCCTCCGACGCGGACGCGGCCTCGGAGTCCCTGGCATGACGGTCCACGCCGACGACCTGGCGCTCTATCACCACGAGCTCTGCGGCTTCTGCATGCGCGTGCGCTCGGTGATGGAGCGCCTCGGCCTGACCATGGAGATGCGCGACATCCGCCGCGAGCCCGGGCACCGCCAGGCCCTCATCGAGGACGGCGGCCGGGGGATGGTGCCGTGCCTGCTCATCACCAGCCCGGACGGCACGCAGACCTGGCTCTACGAGTCCTCGGACATCATCGCCTACCTCGTGGAGCGCTTCGGCACGGCCGGCGAGGCCGCCCGCGGCTGAGCCCGGGGCTCAGCCCAGCGTGAGGTCGTAGGCAAGGGTCATGGGCGCGTGGTCGGAGAACCGCGCGCCCTCGTAGACACTCGCCGAGCGCACCGCCCCACGGAGGTCCGGGGTGATCACCTCGTAGTCGATGCGCCAGCCCGTGTTGTTCGCCCAGGCCTGGCCGCGGTAGGACCACCAGGTGTACTGCTCCGTCTCCGGCTCCACCACGCGGAAGGCGTCCACCAGCCCCACCTCGTCGAACAGCCGGTCCAGCCAGGCGCGCTCCTCGGGCAGGAAGCCGGAGTTCTTCTGGTTCGAGCGCCAGTTGCGCAGGTCGAGCTTCGTGTGCGCGATGTTCCAGTCGCCGCAGATGATGTAGCTGCGCGGGCCCTTGCGCAGCTCGGCGAGGTACGCCATGAACGGGTCCATGAAGGCGTACTTGAAGCCCTGGCGGTGGTCGCCGGACGTGCCCGAGGGCATGTAGAACGACACCACCGAGAGGTTGCCGTAGCGCGCCTCGATCCAGCGGCCCTCGCGGTCGATCTCCGGGAAGCCCACGCCGCGGATCACGTCATCCGGCTCCACCCGGCTGTAGAGCGCCACGCCGCTGTAGCCCTTCTTCTCCGCGTCTTCGAAGTAGGCGTGCCAGCCCTCGGGGAAGTACGTGGCATCGCCGGCGAGCTGGTCGTACTGCGCCTTGGTCTCCTGCACGCAGAGCACGTCCGGCGCCTCCTCCGTGAACCAGTCGAAGAAGCCCTTGCGCGCCGCCGCGCGGATGCCGTTGAGATTGGCCGTGGTGATGCGGACCGTCATGAGCGCCCCCGAAGGCTGTACCGGCACCGGATCGTACTAAGGCGGTCACCGGTACGCCACCTTTCACCGCGCGCACCAGCAGCGATGTCGCACACGGCCTCACGGCCGTGCACGACCTACCTCCGGCCGCACGCGCGTAGGTCGTGCGCCAAAGGCGTGCGACGTCCCG
>NZ_WNXE01000028.1:8110-12266 GCF_010993615.1 Arhodomonas sp. KWT
CACGGCCTCACGGCCGTGCACGACCTACCTCCGGCCGCACGCGCGTAGGTCGTGCGCCAAAGGCGTGCGACGTCCCGGCCATTCCACGCAGGCCAACGACCGCGTCCACCGGACGGCGCTCAGCGCAGGTAGGTCGTGCGCCAAAGGCGTGCGACGTCCCGACCATTTCACGCAGGCCAACGACCGCCTCCACCGGACGGCGCTCAGCACGGGTAGGTCGTGCGCCGCAGGCGTGCGACGTCCCGACCATTTCACGCAGGCCAACGACCGCCTCCACCGGACGGCGCTCAGCACGGGTAGGTCGTGCGCCGCAGGCGTGCGACGTCCCGACCATTTCACGCAGGCCAACGACCGCCTCCACCGGACGGCGCTCAGGGCTCGCCGTCCAGCGCCGGGTAGTGCCGGAAGATGCCCTCCTCCGTGAACGGGATCCGCCGCGACGAGTCCAGGTAGGCCGCGATCGCCGGCCGCGCCGCCACCCGGTCGTGCAGCGCGACCACCCGCGGGTAGTCCGGCTCCAGCGCCACCATCGCCCGGGGGAAGGCATAGCGCAGCCCGGCCACCACCTGGAACACCGAGAGATCCACGTGGCTCAGGGCGTCACCCACCAGGTACGCATCCCCCGCCGGGTTCGCCGCCAGCACCTGCTCGAAATAGCCCAGCCACTTGGGCAGCCGGTCCTGCCGGAACACCGCCGCCCGCCGCGCGGCCTCCGCCGTCTGCTCCTCGTAGTAGAGCGACGGCCCCAGGGGATGGTGGGTGTCGTGGATCTCCACCACCCAGTCCGTCACACAGAGCTGGAGCTGGTTCGCCCACAGCTCCCCCGCCTCGTCCGAGGGCGCCAGCCCATGCCGCCGGCCGAGATACAGCAGGATACTCGCCGTCTGCGAGATCAGCCGCCCGTCCGCCTCCAGCACTGGCGGCGCGAACGGCACCTCCGCCACCCCCGCACGCTCCAGCACCTCGGCGACGGCACCGAAATCCGCCCCGTCACCACGCCGGCCCACGTCCTCGTAGGCCGCCCCGGCCTCCTCCAGCGCCAGGCGCACGAACTCCCCGCGCCCCTGGATCGTCGGCCAGTAATAGAGCTGATAGGTCATGGCAACGCCTCCGCGACAACGCCCGGCACAGACCGGACGGGAATGGTGGATACCCCCGATCTGACGCCGCCACCACCCGGGTTCAACCCACACCGGCAGGCGCCGGTCGCCGGCCCCCACCCGGAATCAGACCAGACAGGCGCTTCCCACCACATTCCAGTGACACATAGTGTGCGGTTCGCCCCTGTCCCCCGACACACCCGAACGGCTATAATCCCGCGCCGAAGGGCCTGTAGCTCAGTGGTTAGAGCAGGGGACTCATAATCCCTTGGTCGCAGGTTCGAGTCCTGCCGGGCCCACCAGATTATTCAGATACTTTGATCATGCCCGCGACCTTCACGGCGGGCGTTTCCCCTTTCAGGTATCGACCAGCTGTCAGCGCCACTGACAGCACCCGACCGTGAGAATCCCGGGCCCGTGACCACCCATCCCAACCGAGCTGACGCCCCCCGACAATCGGGAACCACCTACATGAGGACGGCCCTTAACGGACCGCGTGCACAGGCTGACCTGCCCACGCGCACCTACCGGCGGGACTCGGCGAGCGCGTAGCGCCAAAGCAACCGCGCACGGACGTGCGGTACCGCAGGCCGGTGCGGTTCCGGCTTAGAGGGCGACAGCTGCAGCAAACCTCTTCCGAGCCAACGATTACTCCGACTCCGGCTCCGCCGAGATCCGGTGGATGGCGAGGTCGGCGCCCTCGAACTCGGCCTCGGGATCGAGGCGGATGCCGACGGTGGCCTTGAGAGTGCCGTAGACGATGAAGCCGCCGGCGGCGGCGATGGCCACGCCGAGGACGGTGCCGATGATCTGGGAGACGAGGCTCACGCCGCCCAGCCCACCGAGGAGCTGCTGGCCGAAGATGCCGGCGGCGATGCCGCCCCAGGCGCCGCACAGGCCGTGCAGGGGCCAGACGCCGAGGACGTCGTCGATGCGCCAGCGGTTCTGCGCCTGGGTGAAGGTCCAGATGAACAGGCCGCCGGCGATGATGCCGGTGACCAGCGCGCCCAGCGGGTGCATGAGGTCGGAGCCGGCGCACACGGCCACGAGCCCGGCGAGGGGGCCGTTGTGGATGAAGCCCGGGTCGTAGCGGCCGAAGACGAGCGCGGCGAGCACGCCGCCGACCATGGCCATGAGCGAGTTCACCGCCACCAGTCCGCTGACGGCGTCCAGGGTCTGCGCGGACATGACGTTGAAGCCGAACCAGCCCACGGTCAGCACCCACGCGCCGAGGGCGAGGAAGGGGATGCTGGAGGGCGGATGGGCGTATATCGCGCCGTTCCTGCCGTAGCGCCCACGCCGGTGGCCGAGCAGCAGCACCGCGCCCAGGGCGATCCAGCCGCCGACGGCGTGCACCACCACGGAGCCGGCGAAGTCGTGGAAGGCGAAACCGAAGCCGGAGGCGAGCGCGTCCTGGATGCCGAAGCGCCCGTTCCAGACGATGCCCTCGAAGAACGGATAGACCAGGGCCACGAGCACGAAGGTCGCGGCGAGCTGCGGGTTGAACTTCGCGCGCTCGGCGATGCCGCCGGAGACGATCGCCGGGATGGCCGCGGCGAAGGTGAGCAGGAAGAAGAACTTCACCAGCGCGTAGCCGTCCATCGCGGTCAGCGCCTCGGCCCCCTGGAAGAAGCCGACGCCGTAGGCCACGCTGTAGCCGATGAAAAAGTAGGCCACGGTGGAGACGGCGAAGTCGGCGATGATCTTCACCAGGGCGTTGACCTGGTTCTTGCGGCGCACCGTGCCCACCTCCAGAAAGGCAAAGCCAGCGTGCATGGCAAGCACCATCACGGCGCCGATCAGGACAAAGAACACGTCGTTGGCGGCGGATTGTTCCACGGGGTTTCCTCTCTGAACCAATTTGGCGCCCTAGGGATGCAAGGGTCGCACCAATTGTGTGCGCATTGTTAATCAGAGACTTATAGACGGTCGCACCGAAAATGCCGCGCACACCGCACCACGACAGTGCCGACGTCGCGTTAATGCCCCAAACCGGGGCACGGACTGCGGGCAATCGAGGCCGGACACGGTGGACCGGCCCACCGATGCCCCCTGCTATACTGCCGGAAAAGTCCTCACACCCTTCCCGCCGAAACCTACGGTAGTTACTTATGGAAAAGAATCCGGACAAGGGCTATGTCGCGCTCCTCGGCTGGAGCCTCAACGCCATCGAGGCTGCGGAGGATTTCGACCGCCGTTACGTCGTGGTCGCCCCCGACTGGGCCACGGACTACTGCGAGGAACACGGCATCCCCTACGTGCCGTGGAACTTCGAGCGCCTCAACGACCGCTCCATGGAGATCGCCCAGACGCTCCAGGAGATGGGCGTGGACGTGGCGATCCCGCTGTTCGAGGAGACGGTGGAGTGGGCCGGCGCGATCAATGCCGTGCTCATGGACAGCCCCCGGCTGCACGGCCAGGCCGTGCTCATGCGCGACAAGGCGCTGATGAAGCGCCGCGCGCAGCTCGGCGGCATTCGCGTGGGCATCTTCGAGGAGGCCCACGACAAGGAGGACGTCATCCGCTTCCTGCGCCGGGTCAACCAGACCCTGCTCAAGCTGGACGGCGACCCCAACGACCCGATCCACCTCAAGGCCTTCGACAAGGCGGGCTGCCTCGGCCACCGCGTGATCCGCACGCCGGACGAGGTCGACACCATCCCGGAAGAGGAATTCCCGGTGCTGATGGAGTCCCACCTGGACGGCTGGGAGTTCGCCGTCGAGGCGTGGATCCACAACGGCAAGATCGCCTTCCTCAACATCTCCGAGTACGTGACCCTGGGTTACTCGGTGTTCGTGCCCGCCACCCCGGAGCTGGAGAGCTGGCGGGCGCTGATCACCAAGGAGATCGAGAAGCTGATCAAGACCTTCGACATCGAGTTCGGTCAGATCCACCCGGAGTACTTCGTCACCTCCGACGGCACCATGTACTTCGGCGAGGTGGCCTACCGGCCGCCGGGCTTCAAGGTCTTCGAGCTGCTGGAGCGGGCCTACGGCTTCAACGCCTACCAGGCCTCGATCCTGGTGTTCGACCCCAAGACCACCGACGAGGAGGTC